>VEPB01000175.1 GCA_012026715.1 Methylococcaceae bacterium
CAAAAAGGATTCGATGAAGCCGTGCTGCGCCTGCACATTGAGCAAAGCCACACCCAAAACCGCGCAGTTGGTGGTAATCAGCGGCAGAAAGATACCCAGAACCTGATGCAGCAGCGGGCTGGCCTTGCGCATCACCATCTCGGTGAATTGCACCACGACCGCTATCACCACGATGAAGGTGATGGTGCGCAGGAATTCAAGATCGAGGGGTTCCAGCAAATAACGGTTGGCCAGATGGCTGGCGACCGACGACAGGGTCAGCACGAAAGTTGTCGCCAGTCCCATCCCCAACGCCGTCTCCAGCTTGCGGGATACTCCCATGAAGGGACACAGCCCCAGAAACTTCACCAGCACGAAGTTGTTGACCAGGGAGGTGCTGAGGAGGATCAGGAGGTAGTCTTTCATGACGTCGCAACGCGTTCAGGATCAGGCACTAGTCCCAACCGCTGCCTACGATCCGGGGATGCAAGCTTGAACGACGCTAATACGCCTCTTCCAACCGCTCCCGCATCAAAGCCAGCTTTTCCTCCGTCAGCGGCTGACGGCGTTCGTCCCATTCCACGCCGTCGAGCCGCTGCGCCAGATCGTGGGCGGTGTTGACCAGATCGTCGAATACCGCGATCGGGTCGGCCACCTGGGGCGGTTGGAAGAACAGCACGACGCCGGGGCAGTCGAAGTTTTCCATGTCGTCGATGGGAAAGGTGCCGGGCTCCACCAGGCTGGCGACGCTGAACAACGGCTTGCGATACTCGCGGTCGTAACGGTGGTAGATGCCCATGTCGCCATAGATCAGGTCCAGGTCGCTGAGGGCATCGCGCAATTCCTCGCCGTTGAAATAGCCTTCCTGGTCGGCTACCACGCTCAGCTGAATCAGGAACGGAGCGCCCAGCGGCGCGGGCTGGGAAGGTTCGGCAACCGCCGCGTGGTGCGGCTTGGGCCGTTCCGGAACGGGATCGTCGTCATCGTCCGGCTGTTCCGGCCGCAGGTCCGGGTAGAGTTCCGGCTCCGGCTCGTGCCGGTAGGCATGGGGATTGAGGATGCCGGTGGCGGCCTCGACGTCGGGATCGGCATCGGATTCCTCGGGCGCATCCTGCTCCTCCTCGAAGCCGCCCAGTTCGTCGAACTCCCCCTTGCGGTCGATGAAATCCATCATGCGCTGCTGGTAGCGGCCCCACAGGTAGACGCCGACGATGGCCAGCACGCCGGCCACCAGCAAAATCATTCGAACGGTCTCTCTATCCACGTTGGCTCCTCAGGCTGTAGCCAGTTCCACGGCTTCGTCGATGTCGACGGCGACGATGCGGGATACTCCCGGCTCTTTCATGGTCACCCCGGCCAAGTGCTGGGCGATCTCCATGGTGACCTTGTTGTGGGAGATGAACAGGAATTGTACCTGCTCGGACATTTCCTTGACCAACTGGCTGAAGCGGCCCACGTTGGCGTCGTCCAGCGGCGCGTCGACCTCGTCCAGCAGGCAGAACGGCGCCGGATTCAGTTCGAAGATGGAAAATACCAGGGCGACCGCGGTGAGCGCCTTTTCGCCGCCGGACAATAGGTGGATGGAGCTGTTGCGCTTGCCCGGCGGACGGGCCATGACGCTAACGCCGGATTCCAGCAGGTCGCGCTCGTTGAGTTCCAGATAGGCCTGGCCGCCGCCGAACAGCTTGGGAAACATGCGCTGGATGCCGGCATTGACCTTGTCGAAGGTTTCCTTGAAGCGCTCCCGGCATTCCCGGTCGATCTTTTCGATGGCCTGGGCCATGGGCTCCAGCGCCTCGGTGAGATCCCGATTCTGCTGGTCGAGCACCCTCATGCGCTCGGATTGTTCCTCGTATTCCTGCATGGCGGGGAGGTTGATGGCCCCGAGCCGGGCGATTTCCTCGGTGAACTGGTTGAGGCG
>VEPB01000396.1 GCA_012026715.1 Methylococcaceae bacterium
AGCCTTTGAAGATGGAATGGGACTTCGGCGGCGGCGCCATGGGGGAGGCCGTGCCGGGCACCACGCCGACCACCTATCTTCGCCCCACCGGTCACGAAGCCACGGTCCAGTTCGTCCGCGACAACGCCCGCTACCGGGTGCGCTTCACCGCCTGGGACCGGCGGAACCGCTACTGCGAGGATGCTGTGGAAGTCATCGTCGGCACCCCGCCCGACACGCTGGAGGAATTTGCCGGTACGCGGGATGCGGTATCGGGCCTGGCGGATGCCGCCTGGCAGGTTGCGCCGAGCCCGGGCGGCGCCGGAGCCTTGGCTGCCGGCGATACGGTGGTGCTGCCGTTCGAGGACTGGTCCATGCAGAACATCACCGATGCCCGCACCGCGCCGAATCTTCATATCGTCTACGGTCCCCAGGTCAGTACCATCAATGCCCTCGCCTACCGGAAAGCGCGGCAGCCGGTGGTACTGGGAGCCGACGAGATCGCCGTGAGCTATTCCGCGGCATCCAACGCCAGCGATCCGGCCGGAAGGAACTCCATCAATTCCACCAGCCAGAACTGGCCGGTGGGACGTTCGCTCCTGCAGGCCACAGTCCAGAAGAGCGATTTTTTTGAACGCTCCGTGCCGGTCGGCACCGGCTCCCACGACCATGGCTTCAGTTACAGCTATGCCAGCACCCCAGCCGCCTATGGCGCAGAGATCACCAACCTGCCGGACGAGGGCTACCACAACGCTGGCCTGGTTCCCGCCCTCAACCCGGAGCATGGGCGCTACATGCCCGGCATCGGCAATCCCTACGCAACCAACGAGCCGCAGCCCTTCAGCGGATTCGAACCGGACGCCGGGTGGTTTGCCGCAGCCATGCTGCCGGTGACGGACATCGACGACAGCGGTCGGGGCAACCCGTTTCCGCTGTTCCGGGTTCAGGCCACCGACCCGGCGACCGGCGCCCTCGCCGCCACGACCGACACGGTGCTGACGGCCAGCCGGGACCTGCACTGCCGCGAGTGCCACGCCAAGGGAAAAATCGGCGCCAACGCGGACGCGCACCCGGCTGACAGCACCCGGTCGGTGGCGTTTTTTCCGCCTGCCAGCGACAGCCTGTTCGACCAGGAATACGCCGCCATCCGCAATCTGGCGGGCGTCCACAGTCCCTACGGGCAGCACATGAGCGAGCACTTCGACAGCGGAACCGGACCCCAGCGCTGTGCCACTTGTCACCCATCGTCGCTGTCCGACCTTCCTTTCAAGCAGCCCCTGCGCCAGAGCAACACCCAGGAAAATTCCGAATACGTCCACCAGTACCACGGCAGGCTCCAATACAACGCCAGCCGCGACGACATTCTCCGCAACAATTCAGGGGGGCCGGTGAAGTTCGACCTGCTGCAGTGGGATTCCCAAACCGGCTCCAATCCCAACAGCCTGTTTCCGGTGAAGGACGCCAGCGGCGCGATCCTGCCCATGGAACAAAACTGCCTGCGCTGCCACGCCGGCATGCGCGAGCAGTGCTACCGGGACCGCATGTACAGCGCCGGCGTGACCTGTTACCAATGTCATGGCGACTTGCTGGCGGTGGGACGCGCCTACAAGAAGACCGCGTTCAATCCGGACGGCAACGACTTCCGCGAACCCTGGTTCGATCAGCCCGATTGCGCCTCCTGCCACACCGGCAACGGCAACCGGGGAGCCACCGGGGGTGACGGCTATTACAGCGCCGGGGTGATGAATATCGCCTTCGACCCGGCCGACCCGGCGGCAACGCCGCGACGGCCGGACCCGTTCAATCCGGACGAAAGCCGCTTCGCGGTGCCCCTGACTCCGGTGGATCTCCAGCACACCGTTCAGGAGGACTACCGGGGACCGGGCCCGCACAGCTATCCGCTGGAACTGCAGGTGCCGCTGTTCCGGCTCGGCAAGGACCGGCACGGCCAGGTCGCTTGCGCCGCCTGTCACGGCGCGGCCCACGCCGTCTGGCCCAACCGCAACCCCAACGCCAACGACAACGTGACGGCCTTGCAGCTGCAGGGCCATGCCGGTCCCATCGCCGAATGCGGCGTCTGCCACACCGCCGACGCGTTCGCCCGCTTCGAAGATCTGGACGAAGGGTTGAAAGCGAGCAATCCGAACACCGGCGTGCTGGGCGGTCCCCACAACATGCATCCGGTCAACGATTCCAACTGGTGGCAGAACGCCGGGCTGGATACCGAGCCCAACCAGACCAGCGGCAAGATCGCCGGCGGCTGGCACAACGACTACGCCAAGCTCCCCGGCGCCGCCGGCGAGGACCAGTGCGCCGCCTGCCACGGCAACGACCACCGCGGCACCCGGTTGTCGCAAACCCCGGTGGAACGCCGGTTCGTCGACGAAAAAGGCAAGACGGTCAAGGTTAAAGCCGGCACCCCCATCGGCTGCAATTTGTGCCACAGCATCGAAAAAAGCTGCACCGGATCGCCCGCCGGCAGCGACTGCGGCAAAGCCTCGGATCGGGTTGCCGCCAGCACCAACCGGCCCCCGGCTTTCCAGTCGCAGCCGCTCACGTCCATCCCCATCGGCGGCGCCTACCGCTATGACGCAGAAGCCACCGATCCGGACGGCGATCCCGTTCGCTACCGCATCAGTCCGCCGGTGGACGGCATGACCATAGATCCTGTCACCGGGGTCATCGACCTGGCACCAATGACCGAGGCGCAACTGGATGCCATCGCCGGGTACTACCGGCACGACATGCCCGCCGACAACGGCCACTACCCGCCGTACATGCTCGGCGTGCGGGTCATCGCCACCGACAGCCGGGGAGCCTATGCGGTGCAGACGGTCCGGATCGGCATCGATTGCCCGGCGGGCCAGGTCCGATCCACGGATCGCTGCGGGCCGATCCATATCAGCTCGGTCCCCGACCTCTACGGGCTCAACGAAGGCGAAGCCTACGATTATCGGGTTGTCGCCGACATCCGCAGCGGCCTGGCGGTGACCTACAGCCTGACCGACCCGCCGGACGGCATGACCATCGATGCCGCATCGGGGGCCATCCACTGGACCGCGGCGACCGGGCCTTTCGGCATGTGGAACTTCCGCGCCGTGGCGACCGACAGCGAGGGGAATTCGGCGACGCAGGCCCTGACGGTCACGGTTTGTCCCAAGCCGGAACAATGGCTCGGCGCCGACTGCCTGCGGCCCATCGTCATCCGTTCCGTCCCGGCTCAAGGGGTGAATGCCGGCGACGACTATGACGCCGCCATCGTGGCCCGTCACCGGAACGGCCTGGCGCTGAGCTACAGCCTCAGCGACGCCCCGCCGGGAATGACCATCGACGCGGCGACGGGAGCGCTCCACTGGCGCGCCCAGGCCGATGCTTCCGGCGGCATTTTCCCCAGCATCGTGGTCACCGACAGCCAGGGCTACGCGCTCAAGCAAACCATCGCCCTCACCGTTTGCGTGGCGCCGGAACGCTGGCGGGAAGACCTGACGCAGTGCCACGGCCCCATCGACTTCACCTCGGAACCCCCGGCCTACGGGGCTGTCGCCGGAGAGACCTACCGCTACCCGGTCAAGGCCACCCATCGCGACGGGCTGCCGATCAGCTTCGGCCTGGCCGGCGCGCCGGCCGGCATGACCATCGATCCGGCAACCGGTCTCATCAGCTGGCTGGTGCAGTCCAATCCCGACGGCTACGTCGGCTTCAGCATCACCGCCGGCGACGCATCCGGCGCGGTGCAAACCCAGGAAGTCTCGCTGAGCATCTGCGAGTCCGGCCTGCGTTGGGATCAGGAGTACGGCATGTGCCAGGGGCCGGTGGTCATCGAGCCGCAAACGGTGTTCGGCGTCGATGCCGGCGCGACCTACTCCCATGCCGTGAAAGCCAGCCTGCCGGGCGGCGGTCCCATCAGCTACAACCTGGCGGATGGGCCGAACGGCATGACCATCGATGAAGCCACCGGCATCGTCAGCTGGAAGGCCTACACCGACCCCCAATCCGGCAACTCCTTCAACTTCACGATCATCGCCAGCGACGACCAGGGCCGGCAGACCCTCCAGTACGGCTCCCTCACGGTGTGCGAATCGCCCCAGCACTGGAACGACGCTGCCGGGGGATGCCAGTGACCGCCGGCGGCGATGATTCCGCTCGATGTCGCGGTGGCGGCCGGCCAAACCCCAAGCCTTTGCTCACTCACACCCCCTTCCTTAGCCCCATCGCCAGGAGGCGTTGACGATGCTTTGCTCGAACAGGAGTTCCCAACCCGCCCGCACCATGACGGCCTTGCTGCTGTTGTTCCTGGCTTGCGGCTTGGCCCAGGCGGAG
>VEPB01000428.1 GCA_012026715.1 Methylococcaceae bacterium
CCGGCTGGACGGGGAGCGTGGCTTGTATGGGCGGATCTGCCGCCAGTTCATCCAGGAACAGAGCGATGCGTCGCAACAGATTGCCGACTTGCTGGCGCAGGGGCTCGGGGCCGAGGTCCGGCGGCTGGCGCATTCGCTCAAGGGCCTGGCCGCCACCTTGGGGGCGGTAGCGCTGGCCAAAGCCGCGGCCAAGTTCGAGGCGGCCATCAATCAGGGCGTGGCGCCGGTCGAGCTGAACGCTTACCTGGACCGGATTCATGAGGCCCTGACGCTATCCCTGCCCGAGCTGCAACGGCTGGCCGATCGCTTCGATCCGCCAAGAACGATGGGTTAGACCGTCATGCGAGCCCCACCGAAGTCCCTGTATTCTCGGGTGCTTGATATCGCGACAGCGATCACAAGCGCATCGGAGGTCGGTGACACCGAGCGCCAAGCGCACGCGATGGACCAACTGCGCGCGCTGTATGAATCGCACGCTGCTGCGGGAGCGGTCGATCCATTTCTGACGGAGGCGCTTGCCGATTTCGAGGATGATCCGACTCGGCGGGTGGAGTTATATCGGCTGTCTCTTCTGCAGTCGCCTGCTTTTTCAGGGGAGCCGCTGTATACGAAGCGCATTGGTCTGGCTGAGAGTCTCATTGAGCTGGGTGATCTGGCTGATGTTCCTACTTTGCTTTCCGAGGCGAGAATCGAAGCAGCGGAGGTCTCGGATGAGTTCGAGTTGGAACACATTGACGCCTTGCTCAGATAGCCGCCGCTGCTGTGCTACTCTTCCCCCAGCCTGCCGTGCAAACGGCTGATTCGACGAGATATCCGGACCTACCCATGACGATCTGCCCGATTCTTCCGCTCGCCGGTCTTCGCTCCCGCTAGGCAACCGCCATGGAGAACCCCACCCTGGATGTGGAGCCGTTGCGGGAACACCTGGCGGCCGAGACCAATCCCTTGCTGGCTCAGTGCCTCAAGGACATGCAGACCCGCAACATCAGCCTGCCGCCCCTGCCCGACATCTCCCTGAAGATCCGCAAGGCCATCAACGACGAGCGCGCCAACAACTCCAGGATTGCGCGGGTGGTCCAGGTCGACCCGGCCATCACCGGACGCCTGATCCACATCGCCAACAGCCCCCTCTACCTGGGTCGCAAGAAGATCGAGAGCTGCCCGGAAGCGCTGCCCCGGCTCGGTCTGCGCGCCGCCCAGCACTTCATTACCAGCTTTGCCATGAAGTCGGTGTTCCAGGCCAAGTCGCCCTACGTCCGCAAGCGCATGCAGGAGTTGTGGGCGCACAGCAGCTATGTCGCCGCCATCAGCGCGGTGATGGCTCACAAGACCCACGGCTTCGATCCCGACCGCGCCATGCTGGCCGGACTGGTGCACGACATCGGCGTGGTGCCGGTGCTGACCTGCGCCGACCGCAATCCGCAGCTGGTCGGCAATCATCAACAGATCGCCCAGGCCGTCGAGGCGGTGCGGGCCGACATGGGGATGCTGGTCATCAAGGCCTGGAATTTCCCCGAGGACTTCGAGGACGTGGTGGTGCACGCCGAGAACTGGCACCGCAACGCGCCGGGGGAGGCGGATTACACCGATCTGGTGATCCTGTCCCAGCTGCACAGCTACGTGGGCACCCTGCAGATCCACAAGTGCCCGCCCATCGACGACATCCCGGCCTATCGCAAGCTGCTCGGCAAGGGCAAGGAAGCCGACATGAGCCGCAACATCCTCGAACTGGCGAAGGAGGAGATTCGCCAGATCCAGAACATGCTCACGGACTGACCCCGGAGCCGGCGGGTGGACATCCAGCTTCCCCTGGTCAACCTGCTGCCGTCGCGGCCGGAGATCAAGGGGATTACCGGACTGCTGGCGCAGCTGACGCCCGGCCAGCAGATCGACGCGGTGGTGGAAAGCCAGATCGGGGATAACTACTACCTGCTGCGGATGAGCGACTCCGGGCTGCCACTGCGGGCACGCACTCCGGTGGCGCTGGAGGCCGGCCGCTCCCTCACCTTGCAGGTGATGGAGTCCGGCGATACTCCGAAGCTCAGGATCGTTTCGCCGCAACAAGCTCCCGTCGAATCCGCCGACAGCCAGGCGATCCAGCAGGCCCTCCGGGAGTTTCTGCCCAAACGGCTGCCGGCGGGGCAGCTGGCGGCGACGCTTGAGCGGCTGCTGGGAGCCGCAGCCGGCGAGTCCGCGGCGAAGCTGCCGCAGCCGGTGCGAACCGCCGTGGCCGAACTGGCCCGGGCGCTGCCGCAGTCCGTCAGGCTCGCCAATGCCGAAGGCTTGCAGCAGGCGGTGCGCGATTCCGGGCTGTTTCTGGAAGCCAAGCTGGCGACCGCGGCTCCCGGCCAGGCGCGGGAACTGGCGGTAGCGGACCTGAAGAGCCGCTTGCTGGTGCTGGTGGATGCGTTGCGCAAGCAGTTGGAGGCGGAAGGCGGTGGCGATGACGCAGCGACCGAGGCGATGGATCTGCCGGAGGACTACCGCCCGCAGCCGGGGTCGCCGGCGGTCGCGGAGACCGGCGGGCGCCCGCTTCCACGCCCGTCGGATCAGGGGGCGACGCCGCAGCAGAACGCCGGCGCACGGCTCGCCGACACTGCCGATGCCTCCCCGGAACGGCGGCTGGCCGTGGTTTCTGAATCGGCGCTGCCGCCATCGGCCCGGACTGAAAGCGCGGCGCAACCGGTGCCGGTCGAGCGTTCTTCGGCCCAGTCGACGGAGC
>VEPB01000549.1 GCA_012026715.1 Methylococcaceae bacterium
GACCGGAGCCCCCGGCCTGGCGGGATTGAGCTTCGCGCTGCCGGCCCTGCTCCAAACGCCCGTGCCGGAGCAGCTTCAGACCGTGGTGGTTGCGCTGCTGCTGGTTGGCGAGGGTTTCAGCTGATGCCGGGTGCAGGTGCCGGAGCCAGGCCAACAGTGGGTGTCGGGTGGTGTCCAGAACCGGCTTGGGGTGGAAGCCAATGGCGAGCAGAGGCAGAACCACCGCCAGGGCGATCAGCCATTCCCGCGGCTTGAGGTCCTGCAGCAGCGAAACCTCGTGGCGGGTGACCGGCCCCATCAGACTGCGCCGAAACAACAGCAGGAAGGCAGCGGCGCCCAATGCGGTGGCGGCGAGAGCAGCCAGGCCCAGTCCAGCACGATTCTGGAAGCTGCCCAGCAGGATCAGATGCTCGGCGGGAAATCCGGCGGTGCCGGGCATGCCCATGCCGGCCAAGCCGACCACGAACAGAAACGAAGCCAGCAGTGGCAGGTGACGGGCGCCGCCGCCGAGCCGGGAGGCATCGGTCGAGCCCAGACGGCTGTGGATAAAACCGGCGAGCAGGTAGGCTCCGCCGCCGGCGATGGTGAAGTTAAGCAGTTGCAGGACCGCGCCTTGCAAACCCTGCAGGTTGAATGCCGAGATCCCAATCATCGCAAGCCCGACGTGGCTGACGCTGGAATAGGCGAGCAGACCGCGCCAATTGGTCTGACGCAAGGCGATCAAGGCGCCGTACAACGCGCCAATGATCCCGGCGGCCGCCAGCCAGCGGCCGTGCTGCTGGGCAGCTTGGGGCGCCAGGGGAATCGCCAGCCGCAGGATGCCGTAGACGCCCAGCTTGATTCCTGCCAGCAGGGCGGTGAGGGCGATGGGGCCTTCCATCGCCACCAGCGGCAGCCAGACATGGAACGGAAACAGCGGGGCCTTGACCGCAAAGCCAACCAGCAGCAGCGCAAACACCACGGTCTGAAGCTGCTCCGGCATGGGCGTTTGGAGCAGGTCCGGCAGCGCGAAGCTCAATCCCGCCAGCCCGGGGGCTCCGGTCTGCTCGGCATGGTTGAGGGCCAGCAAGCTGAATCCCGCCAGCAGCAAGGTTCCTCCAGCCAGCATCAGCAGGGTGTACTGGGTGGCGGCGAAACGGCGGCGCGGGCCGATGCCCCACAGGGCGATCAGGAAGAAGATCGGCACCAGGGTCAATTCCCAAAACAGGAAAAACAGCCCAAGGTCAAGGGCGCACAGCACTCCGAGGGTACATCCCTGCAACACGAGCAACAGGGCGAAATAGACACGGTGCAGCCGTTCCACCGAGTTCCAGGAAGCCGCCACGGCCAGCATCCCGAGCAGGGCGCTGAGCGGGAGCAATGGGCCGGAAATGCCGTCGACGCCCAGGTGGTAGTACAGGTTGAGCGAGGGGATCCAGCGGTGTTTTTCCTCGTGCATGAATCCGGTTTGCGCAAAGTCCGTGGGTAGCACCACCGCGAGACTCAGGATGAACTCGAGCGCCGCCGCGGCGAGGGCCGCGCGGCGCGGCAAGCCGATATCGCGAAGTAGCAATAGGCTTAGCCCGGCGGCGACCGGAAACCAGATCAGCAGGCTAAGGATCGGGATCGGTTGCGGGATCATCGTTGCGGTTTCTCTCGCCTTAACCGTGAGCCAGCGGCTGAGAAATCTGGCGAGCCAACTCGGACAGCGTCGCGTCGACGATTTCCAGCCACGGTTTCGAATAAAAACCGACGCCGAGCATGAGCGCGCAAAGGGTTCCGGTCAGCGTCAGTTCGGTCAGGCTCAGTCGGATGGATTCCGGATGAATGTTGCGGTCGCGCCGGCGCGCCAAAAATGCCCGCTGGAAAGCCCACAAGAGGAAAGCGGCGGATGCGACGTTGCCGATGGCGATTGCGACCGCCAGTCCCCAATGGTGGGTTTCAATGGCGCTTTCCAGGATCAAGTGGGCGGCGTCGAAACCGGGCGTGCCGGGCATCGCCATGGTCGTCAGCGCCGCCAGAAAGAACGTCAGCCCCAATAGCGGCAGCGCGTCGAACATGCCTCCCAAACGCGGAAGTTGGGAGGTTCCGGTACAGCGGTACAGTACCCCGGTGACGAACAGCAATGCCGCCGCAGCGACGCCGAAGTTGATGGCCAGCAGCAGGCTGCCTCGCATGCCGTCGAGGTTCAAGCAAAACACCCCGATCACCAGCATCGCCGAATGGCTGACCGCCGCGAATGCCAGCAACCGTCTCAGGTTGATCTGCATCAGCGCCAGCAGTGCCCCGTAAAACATGCCGACCACGGCGATCGCTACGATGAAACGCTTCCATTCGTGCGCAGCGGCGGGCAGCAATGGCAAGGCGAAGCGCAGCAGGGCGTAGATGCCGGCCTTGACGCCCACCAGATACACGCACAGTGTGGCCAGAGGGCCGTGTTGGGCGACGTTCGGCAGCCACGCATGAAACGGAAAGAACGCCATGCGAACGGCAAGGCCGTAAAAAATCAGCACGAAAACCATCGATTGCCGCTTGGATGAAAGCGGCGTCGCCAGCAGATCCGCAAGGGCAAAACTCCAGTCCCCGGTGACCGAGGCATGATGCCAGCCGACGATCAGAATAGCCGCTAGGGTCAGCAGCAAGCCGCCGGACATGTCCTGCAGGTAGCGCCGTAGCGCAAGGGTTCGGCCTTGCGCCGTGCCCCAGCGATGTAGGATGAAGCCGCCGGGGATCAACTCCAGCGCACAGACGATCCAGAACTCAAGCAGGTCGATGCTGAGGAACAGGCCGGAAAGGACCGCTTCAAAGGCGAAGACGCTGGCCACATAGACACCGGCCGGCCGTTCGTGGACGATTTCTCCGTACAGAATGACTAGCAGCGTTAGCAACGACGTCAAACCAAGGAACAGAATGCCGACCCCGTCGACACCCAGGTGATAGCTAAGAAAAGGCGTGACCGGAATCTGCTCCACCCACTGGAATTCCGCGGTATCCAGACGGAAGTTCCACAGCAGTCGAATGACCAGGATCAACTGGATCGAAGCCCCTGAAATTCCAACCGCGAAGGCCTGGCGCGGCGAACGGGCGAGCCAAGCGGCGCCCATGCTGAGGAGCGGCAGCGCTACGATTGCGCTGAGCCACGGAAAGTGTGAAAGGAGCATCGCTTAAGACACCAGCAGCAAGGTCACCAGAATCATCGCGATCAGGTAGCGCGGGCGATGGAGCAAGTCTTCCAGGTGGTTCAGGCGATTGCCTAGACGGCGGCCGGCTTGGATCAGGGCGTGCCCCGTTCCGTGCAGGACCAGTCTCTCCTCGAGCCAGTGCAGGCCGTCGGCAACAACACGGACGCAGCTACCGGCGAAACCGCCTGCGCCTTCGGCGGCATCCGCCTGGCTGGCCGGCCGGAGCTTGCGGCTTGCGCCGGAGTCTCCCCAAGCCGGCGCGACCAGCAAAGCCTCGATGTTCTGGGCGTCCTTGCTGAAGCTGCTGAGCGGCGTCACGGCGAGGCGATCCCCCAGAGGCTCCAGCCACAGCCGTTGCAGGGAGGCGAGATAAGCGATCCGGTGGCGGGCCAGCCAGGTCGGCGGTGGTATCGGCGGGATGCCGCGCAACTGGTGCATCAGGCCCGGAGCGGCCAGGAACTGGTAGGCGCGGAAGCTGCCGTGGGCCAACAGGTGCCACAGTGCCAGATTCCACCATCCCAGCCCCATCTCGGCGAAGATCAGGCCGACCTGGGCCGCGGTGGCATGGATCAGCGCGCTCTTGACGTCGCTCTGGGTGAGGCCGCAGAACCAGCCGTAGAAGGCGGTGGCCAGGCCGATCAGGGTCAGGGCGGCGAGCGCGACCGGGCTCGACTGAAACAGCGGTTGCAGCCGCAACACCAGGAAGGCTCCGGCGTGGACCAGCAGGCCGCCGTAAAAAATCGCGCTGGAGGGCGTCGGTCCCTCGATCGCCCGGCCCAGCCAGGGCGTGAAGGGTACCTGGGCGGACTTGGCGGCCGCCGCGAGCAGAAAGGCCCCGGCCAGGACTGTCGCCTGGCCCGGGCTAAGGTGGGCCACGGCAGTGCCGATGCGGTCCCATTCCAGCGCGCCGGTCCAGCCGAATGCCAGGAAGATGCCCGTCAGGAATCCGCAATCGCCGATGCGGTTGGTGAGGAAGGCGCGGGTGGCATTGGTCGCGGCGTTGGCGCGGTCGTAGGCGTAAGCGATGAGGAGGTAGGAGCTCAGTCCCGCCAGTTCCCAACCGGCGAAGGCCAGGGCGGCGTTGCCGGCCAGGGCCAGCAGCAGCATGGCGCCGCCGAACAGGCTGAGGGTCATGAAGAAGCGGTGATAGCCCGCCTCGCGGTGCATGTAATTGACCGAAAACTTGGCGGTCAGCAGGCTTAGCAGGGCGGCCAGCAGTGCCAGGGAGAGGCCGGTCCGGTCGGGCCGGAAGCTCCAATGGATGCGATAGTCGCCGCTGGCGATCCAGGTTCCCAGCAGCAAGTGTTCCGGCAGTCGATCCTGCAGTTTCAGCCAGAGGGCGGCGATCACTAGCAGCAGGGAGAACGAGCTCGCGGCCAGGGTCAGCCGTGCGGTGAAGCGCTCCCAGGGTTCACCGGCCACGCGGCGGCACGCCTGCCCAGCCGCAAGCACCGCCGCGGCAGCCAGTGGAGTCGCAGGAATCAGGGCGATCCACTCGGCGGTCACGGTGGGACGCTCCCGATCAGAGCCGGCGCGAGGGGGCCGCTGTGGCCGCCGTACCAGCTGGCGGAGTCGGCCGCCGCCGGTGGTGGAGGGCCAGGCTCCCACGGCAGGAAGCCCCGCTGCGGATCGAACACGCTGAGCTCGCCGCTTTCCGGATCGATGGCGCTCAGCAGGATCCAGCCCCGGCCGATCAGTTCCCGCAGCGGCGGCTGGCGCCGGTAGATGGCGGTGACCACGTCGGTGTTGGCTTCCACAATCACCTGCAGCCGCATGGCTTCGTGAATCTCCACCATCTGCCGGGGCAGGCCGGTGCGCAAATCGCTGCCGCCGCCTTCCATCACCGCGAACCAACCGGTGACGTTGTGGGGGACTTTGGAACCGCAGCCATAGCGCTCGTTGTCGACGGTGGAAAAGTAATATTCCAGGTTGATCCCGGCGCCGACCGGGCCCGCCGCCAGCAGGATGCTTTCCAGCAGGGTGCCGTTTGCGTCGCCACTGGGGTCGTAGGAAATCAGGAACACCCGGCGATCCAGGAAGGTGCCGCGGGTGACCGAGCGGCGGCCGATGACCGCCGCCGCGTTAGTGGCGTGGCCCAGCTCCGGGCGAGCCTGACTGAGATCCGCGGACCGGCCCTGCATGTGGGCCAGCGCATCGGGTAGCGAAGGGTGGCGCGGCGCCGAGGCGAGCCGGCGGCAGCGCTCGTGGGCGGAATGCCGCAGCGATCGGTCCAGGTCGGCCCGGAGCGCCGCCAGCGCCTCCATGAATGCTTCGGGCATCGCGTCCAGGTCGAACCATTGCCAATCTTCGTTGCAGGTGTTGTGCTCGCAGCCCAGGAACCAGGTGTCGGCCGGGATCGGCAGGCCGCGCGTCGCCAGGATCTCCCGCACCTCCGGCCGGTTGGCCATGGCGGCGAAGGTGCGGGCATTGGGGCCGCCGTGACGGCCGGAACAGGCGCCGCAGTCGTAGGCCGCGAGATGGGGGTTGTTGCGGCTGATGGAGCCATGGCCGGCGATTACGACCAGCGGCGCCAAACCGTCGGTGAGTCCGATCAGCCGCAGGAAGCCGGCGACGCGGTCGGCCTGTTCCTGGTCGGTAAATCCCTGCCGGGGCCGTTCCGGGGTGGCCGCAGGGCTGTCGGCAGCGGCGTTGATCTCCAGTCGGGTGGGCACTTGCGGCAGCAGGCCGCGGCTGACGATCGCGCCAGCCTGGGCGTGGCGGTGTGGGGCCAGGATCCGCGCGCCGAGGTCGAACAGGGCCGCCGGCGCCAGCAGGTCGATCAGCGCCTGCGAACTGATCAGGTTGCGGCGGATTTCCCGGCCCCACAGCCCCCTGAGTGCCGTCGCCAGTTGCAGGCCGCGCCGGTGGCGCGCGGTGTCGGCGGTAGCCACTTCACGCACTTCGTGGGACGGCGTCACCACCACCGGGCAGAGCGGCGTAACCTCGTGGTCGTCCAGTCCACGCCAGTTGATGGGCACGCCGAAAAAGCCGGCCGCGCCCAAGGTCTCGATCTCGGGATTCAACTCCTCCAGGTGACGGCGCACCCCTTCCTCGCGGTCATCCATGCAAAACACCACTTGGGCCGCCGGCCGGCGTCGCCGCTGGCGCCAGGGCCCACGGCCGTGATTGGCGGCGAGGGCGGCGAACAGGCGGTCGCGGTAATGGCGTTCGTATGCCCACAGCCAAAGGTAGCCGCGTCGCCGTGGGGTGAGCCGGTCCACCGCCCGCAGCAGGGACAGTGCATCGGCACGGGATAGCCGACCGACCTCGTTGCCGTCGTAACCCAGGTGCTGCGCCAGCCGGAACAGCCTCCATCCGTGCCGGTGTGCGGTCGGCTGGGTCGAGGTCCCGGCGCGCCAGTTGGCGATGCCCCCGGCCAGTTCCTCCCAACCCCGCCGCTGGCCGGATCCTGCTCGCGGCAGTTGCTCCTGGGACCGAAGCGCGTCGGTCAGGAATTCCGGCAGTTCGCCCGACGCCAGCGCATGGCGGGCGTATAGTTCGCCCGGATGGCGCCGGAAGTAGCGGCGGATCGCAGCCAGGTCGGCGGCGATGTCCCAGGTCGACCGGCACAGGCGGTCCGCCGCCAGGTATTCGAGGGCCAGCCGGATCGCCAGGAGATCGGCCAGAGCCGCCGGTGCGGCGCGATTGGCAGGATAGCCGGGATGGCGCTGACGCCAATTGATGATGCCCGCCCAGCCGGGCAGTTCCAGGGCTGCCCGTTCCAGGTAGCCGGGCCAGCGGTCGGGTTCGAGCCCGAGGGCGGCAAAACAGTGGATGATGGCGTCGATCGGATCTTCCGGGAGCCGGCCGCAAAAGCCGCGGCGCGCTGCGGATCCCGGTTCGGTCGCGGCGCAGCGGCGCCAGGTCGCATAGAGGCCATCGCCGCGGTCGGGCGAGATCCAGGATGCCAGCCCTTCGTCCAGGTGGGAGGCACAGAATCGGATCAACTCAGGCCGTAGATCGTCGAGCAGGTCCCGGCCGGTCAGCTCGAGCAGGAGACCGCGCAGCGTGGCTTCGGCGCCGACCGCGGCGAGCAACCGTTCCAGCTCGTTCTCGGCGTCGGCGCGGATGTCGGGGGTTTCCTGTCGGGGGGAAATCCCGACTTCATCGATTGCCGCTTCGGTAGTAGCCACCCCGGTTTCCGCTCCCGACCCGATCGGGGCGATTTGCAGCACATTCAGACAGGCGTTCCACAACTCCGATACCAGAGTGGCTTCGCCCCCCGCGCCGGGCCGCTGCAGCAACCGGTCGCGGACGGTTTCCGGCAAGTCCGGTTGGAGGCGCGACAGGGCGGCGTTTTCCGCGATTTCCCAGGCCAGGTTTGCCGGCGACAGCGCCTCGAATCCGTAAACCAGCTGCAGCCGGTCCAACTCGCGGCAGGGTATCGGCAGCGTATCGTCGGTTTCGCCCGGGATGTTGGCGGCGAGGGAGGCTTCCAGGTCGCTGTCGTCGATGCGGCCTTGAGCATAGAGCTTGCGAAACTCCGGTTCCGGCAGATAACCATGGTTGCCGGTGCGTTGCTCGGCCTTGGCCAGGGCTTCGGCGAAATCCAGGTGCTGGTAGCCGTGCAGGGTGTTGTGGTGAACGAAATTGAGGATGGGCGCCTGACCCGGCAGGACATGATCCAGGTGATCGATCGCCCGCCCGATGACCCGGCGGGGATTCTCGCGTTCGGATTGAGGGGCGGCAGCCATCGAGGTCGGGCGCAGGGTCGGTCGGAAGAAGCCGGCCCCGGTTGTGGGCGGCAGTGTCGCGATCGGGGCTGGTGGCGGTCGGGCTGGTGAGAATATCATGCCTATTGCGGCCCCGGAATCCTGTTTCTGCGTCGAAACCGTTTCTTTGGCGCGTTTGTGGCACTGGAGCCGGTTCGGCCGGTCGAACCCGGCAACACCTTCCTGATCCGATTAATTTAACGCGGAGACCCGCAACGATGGCCAGCCCGCCCACTTTGCCGACGACGGTTACCCCGGTCCAGCAGCAGGAAGCGATGCTGGACTTCTATCGGAAGCTGCGGCGCCGCATCGCCGCCAGCCGGGTCCGGTTCAATGGGCTGCCGGCCGGCTCCGGGCCTTGGAAGACGCTGATTGCTGGGCTGGCGCTGCTGCCGGACCTGTTTCACTTGGGGGTGCGGCTGGTTCTGGACCCGCAGGTGCCTACCGAAAACAAGGGAGCACTCCTGGCCGTGTTGATTTACGTCATGTCGCCCATCGACCTGATCCCCGATGCCATCCCGGTGAGCGGCTGGGTCGACGATTTGGTGGTGCTGGTGATCGGCCTCAACAAGTTCCTGGAAATCGACAATCCGGAAGTTCGCGCGGCCATTGGGCGCCACTGGGCCGGTGCCGGCGAGGTCATTGGCGTTATCAAGCACCTCTTGTCCATCGCCGACGAGGCGATCGAATTCCTGCCCAAGAAGCTGATGCGGATGATGAAAGACATCTTCCGCGGCTAGCGCCGGTTCAGACTTCGAACTGCGCGCCCACCTCGACCACCCGTTCCGGCGGGATGTCGAACAGCTGAATGGGCGAGGAGGTATTGCGGAACATCGCCAGAAACAGGCGCTCCTGCCAGGGATTCAAGTCTGGCCGATCGGACGGAATGAGGGTTTCCCGACCGATGAAGAAGGATGTCTGCCGCAGTTCCACATCCAGCCCGTGACTGTGGCAAAGACTCAGAATCTCGGGCACGTTGGGCGTCTCCATGAAGCCGTACTTGGCGGTCACCCGATAGAACCCCTGGTCCAACCGGTCCACTTCCACCCGGTCGCCCTCCGCCAGGTAGGGCGTGTCTTCGGTGATCACCGTGAGCAGCACCACCCGGTCATGCAGCACCTGATTGTGCTGGAAGTTCTGCTGCAGCGCATGGGGCATGCTGATGTGGCGGGCCGTCATGAACACGGCGGTGCCGGGAACGCGTGCCAAGGGCGGGTTGTCGGGCAGTTCGGCGATGAAACCGGTGAGCGATACCGCGGCCTTTTGCAGGCGATGGAACAGCACCTCGCGGCCGCGCCGCCAGGTCGACATCACGAAGAACACCAGGGTGCCCAGCACGGCGGGGAACCAGCCGCCCTGGGGAATCTTCAGCAGGTTGGCGCCGAAGAAGGAACCGTCGACGATGAGGAACAGAGCCACCATCGCGCCGGCTCCGTACGCTGGCCATTTCCAGCTATCGAGGGCAACGATGCCCACCAGCAGCGTGGTCACCACCATGGTGCCGGTGACGGCGATGCCATAGGCGGCTGCGAGATTGCCCGAAGTCTTGAAGCTCAGCACCGTGGCGATCACGATGAGCAGCAGGGTTCGATTCAAGGCGGGAACGAAAATCTGGCCCTTGGCCGCGGATGAGGTATGGACCGTCAGTATCCGCGGGATGTAATCCATCCGCATGGCCTGGCTGGCGATGGAAAAAGCGCCGGAAATCACGGCCTGGGAGGCGATCACCGTGGCCGCGGTGGCCAGTGCGATCATGGGGTACATGGCGGTGCTCGGAACCAGCAGGTAGAAGGGATTTTCGATGGCGGCGTGATCCCGCAGGATCAACGCACCCTGGCCGAAATAATTGAGCAGCAGGGAAGGGAAGACCAGCGCGAACCAGGCGACCTGAATGGGCCGCTTGCCAAAATGCCCCATGTCGGCGTAGAGCGCTTCCGCCCCGGTCAGCGCCAGGACCACCGCGCCCAGCGCGACAAAGGCGTGGCCGCCGTTGGCCAGAAAGTACTTGATGCCGCGCACCGGGTTCAAGGCTTCCAGTACCACGGGGTTTTGCTCGATGCTGTGCCAGCCCAGCACCGCCAAGGTGAGAAACCACAGGCACATGATCGGGCCGAAGGCGAGGCCGATCACGCCGGTGCCGTGGCGCTGGATCATGAACAGTCCGATCAGGATGGCGAGCGACAACGGAAGCACGTAGCGCTCCAGACTTGGCGCCGCAACTTCCAGGCCTTCCACGGCGCTCAGCACGGATATGGCTGGAGTGATGACGCTTTCCCCCGAAAACAGGGAGGTTCCCAGCAGTCCCAGGATGATGATCCAGTTGCGCTGGCTGGGCCGGTGACGCCGCCGCAGCGCCAGCGCCATCAAGGCCATGATGCCGCCTTCGCCCCGGTTGCTGGCGCTCATCACGAAGGACACGTATTTGATCGAAATGACGAAGATCAACGCCCAGAAGATTAGCGACAGTATCCCCAGAATATTGTCGGGGGTCGGTTGCACGGCATGAGGACCATTGAAGATTTCCTTCATGGTGTAAAGCGGACTGGTCCCGATGTCGCCGTAAACCACGCCGATGGCCCCGATCGCCAGCGGTATCAACTTGCCATGAGGCTGGTGCTCGGACGTCATAAGTGCGATCTCAAATGGACGAAAGGAGAAGATGCCGCGTTCGGGCGGCTGGAGCAGATCGGTGGGAATCCCATTACCTGGCTGGAAAGTGGGCGCGGGCGGTTCTGCTAGTATCCCGGTCAGGGAAACGTTTTGGGGTGCGTAGGATACAACGGTTGTTCGTGCGAGCCGAAGCACTCTTCGCTTTTTTCTGTCCGGGACAAAGGCTGTGGTGGCCGCTCCGGAATCGCGCGCCGGGTGGATGGGCCCGGTTGTGATCGTTGAACGGCAGTTCCGGGCAATAGCCGTTGGGTATAGAATGGTGGGCGACGGTGCCGCGAGAAGCGCCGTCGACTATGAGTCGACTCCACGCCCCGGTAGCTCAGTTGGATAGAGCATCCCCCTCCTAAGGGGAAGGTCGTACGTTCAAATCGTATCCGGGGCGCCA
>VEPB01000069.1 GCA_012026715.1 Methylococcaceae bacterium
ATCGTCGTCGCCCGCGTTTTCAAGAGTTTGGATTAGAAGCTTCTCTTGTAACCCAGGCTGGCTTGACGGGCGTTTCTACGGTCTTTGGCTTCCAGCGCCGCGAAGCGGCTACAGCCCCAGCTCACTCAGGCCGGGGTGAGCGTCGGGCCGGCGCCCCAGCGGCCAGAAGAATTTGCGCTCCGACTCGTTGATGGGCAAGTCATTGATGCTGGCGTAGCGCCGCATCATGTAGCCCAGTTCGTTGAATTCCCAGTTCTCGTTGCCGTAGCTCCGGTACCATTGGCCGGAATCGTCGTGCCATTCATAGGCGAAGCGCACCGCGATGCGGTTGCCGGCACAGGCCCAGAGCTCCTTGATCAGGCGGTAGTCCAACTCCTTCGCCCATTTTCGCTGGAGGAAGGCCCGCACCTCATCGCGGCCGACCGGAAACTCCGCGCGGTTGCGCCAGCGGGTGTCCTCCGTATAGACCAGCACCACCCGGTCCGGATCGCGGCTGTTCCAGGCGTCTTCCGCCATGCGGACCTTTTGCGCGGCGGTTTCGGCGGTAAAGGGAGGCAAGGGCGGTTTGGTTTCCATCGGACGTTCCTGAGTCATTTTCGGGCGACTCGGATTGTACCTGGCGAATTCCCGGACGGCAGCTGCGTCCGGCCCAGGCTCATTCCCCCTTCTTGAACCTGACGGTAACCGTGAGTTCGAAATTCACGTCATGCCCGCTCGAACCGTCGCGCGCGTCTCCGCCGAGGGCGACGGTCAGGTAGTTCTGATTGCCGGGCTTGAGCGGAACCTGGCCGCTGACGGATGCCGAGCTGGAATCGTCCGCGCCGTGGGCGGTGGCCCAGCCGCCGCTGGTGTCCGACTTGGCGGTCGTGGTGTGGAACGGCGAGAGTTTCCAAGCCCAAAAATCTGGACTCTCTTGGAATTGGTTCGGGTACCAGAATCCGTGGACGCCCACATCCTGGCGCCCTCGGAACACCGTGAGGGCGGGAATCAGATCATCGTCCGTTGCCGTGCCGTCCTGGTCGTCGTAACGTTTGGCGGTGACGGTGACCCAGACCGATTTCAGGCCTGCCTTCTGCAAACCATTGAGGTCGACCACGGTCCATTTGGAGCCATTAGCCGAACCGTAGCAGGTGCCGGGCTCGTTCTGAGCAGCCGCCGAAGCCGAGGTAATGGTCAGCGACTGCGGAAAGCCATCCATGCTTCCCTTGGGAAGCAAGCCCGTCATGCATAAGGTGCCGTTGTTCATCAAGCTGCCGCCGATGCAGTCCCCATAAATCAGCTTGTCGATGTTGTCCAGGGAAACGGCGGTCGGATCCGATGCTTTGAAGTTCAGCGTGAAAAAAGCGTTGGAGGTTCCGTCGGTCAGCGGGTTGCCGGGTACGTTGTCATAGCCACCGCTCAAAAAAATGGCCGTCGAGTCATTCCTGAATACCGAGGCGGTCACGGTGTCACTGGCCTGGTCGTAGGACCAGTTCAGCAGATGAGTCAGATTGAGGGTTTGGTCGGCCGAGACCATCACCTGATTCATGGTGCCGCGGAGGCTCTGAAGTGTCTTGGTGGCTGAGTCCCAGCTGAATGTTCCCTTGAAGACCGTGTCCCGCGGTACCGAAATGGCGTTGTAGGCAGGTTCGTCGAAGGCCGCCGTAACTGTGTACTTGCCGCTGCTCGCGGTGTTGGGGTTGGCGGCCGGATCGCACCATGCCGTGGAGCCGGTGGGCGGTACGATCAAGGTTGCCAACCCGCTCTGATTTTTCGCGCAGTCGGGAGCCGTTCCTGCAGCGCATGACGGGGTCAGGTCCTGGCCGGTGCGCAATGACGCTGTCAGGCCGGTTTTGATGTCCCTCTTATCCGACTTGGCAAAGACGATGTTGGCGACCCACTGATTCGGGTTGTTGCTGTAGCCGATACCGGTTCCGGCATAGACCTCGACCGCGCTGGCCGTCACGGAGCAGCTCAGCATCGCGAGCCAGTTCAATAACAAGATTGCGGCGTGAAATTTCTGTCGTTTCATCGTTGGCCTTCGGACTTGGCGGCGATCGTTAGCTGGTTCGGACATGCCGGGCACACCTGCGGCGCGCTATTTACAGACCACGCCCTTCTGGCCGCAGGCCCAGCGCCCGCCGTTGGTGGTGCACTCTGCGGGGGTCTGGCAGCGGTGCCCGGGGGGGCCGTTGGCCCATTCCGGCTTCTTGCACAGGGCGATGCTCATGCAATGTCCCATCTCCAAATGCCACCAAGTTTGGCCCTTTTCGCAGCCGCAGGCGTCGGTGGTGTTGGCAAAGATGCCGTCGGTCCTGGGATCCTGGGCGTAGATGGAGACGGTCAGCTTGAAGTTGACGGGGTGGATGCTGGAACCGGACTCAGGCCGCGCGTCGCCGCCGACCGCTACCGTCAGGTAGTTCTGGTTGCCGCCTTTCAAGTCATAGGGACCGGTCACGGTTGCGGAGTTGGCCTTTGCGGAGCCGAACGCCGTGGCAAAGCCCTGCCTTCTGCCGGGCGGATCAAACGGGGTCAGGTTCCAGGCCCAGAACCGTTTCTGCTGGAACCGGTTGGGGTACCAGTTTGCATGGGCGCCGGTATCCTGACGGCCGCGGAATACGGTGAGTGCCGGGACCAGGTCGTCGTCGCCGGGAAGGGTGTGGCCGCTACCGTCCGTCTCGGTGGCTACTCCGTCGTCGAACCGCTGAGCCGTCACGGTCACCGTGACCTTTTGCAAGCCCGCCTTGTAGAGCCCGTTCATGTCGATGATGAACCACATGGAGTTCTTGGCGTTGCCGTAGCAGTGCGCGAAATCGGTGTTGCCCGGAGTGTCCGGGATGGCCGGGTCGCACCAGGAGGTCGACGTGGTGTGGGGGACGGCGATGGTCGCGAGATCCCACTGGTCGACCGGGGCCGTTTGTCCGGTGGGTGTCAGAATGTCACCGGTCTGTACGGAGATCTCCTTGCCCTTGAAGGTATCGGATTGGGTCCAGACCGTGGCCTTGTCGGATTTTTCGAAAACCAGGGTCGCCACCCAATAAGCATCGTCGTTGCTGAAGCCGATGCCGCTGCCGCCATAAACCTTTGCAGCTTCGGCCGAATGGGCCAGGAAATACAATGCCAGGAAGCCGGCAAGGGGATGTCGAAGGGTCATTTCATCTCCGAACGGTGCCGTTGCGGATGCTCGGCGCGATCGATGGGCGCGGTCCAAGCTGTCACCGCCTTGGTCCCGGATGGGGCAGATCGCTGCCCCTTCGGACCGCCGATCTCTTCCGGCGTTCCGCGGGAAGCCGGCTGCGCCGGTGCCGGAAATTTTATGCGGGGTAGGGGCATCGTCGGTTCAGGGAGCCAGGTAGGTGTCAAAGGGTTTCAGCGGACCTTGCTGTTCCGTGCGGCCGTTCCTGCCCACGGCCGGTATGTGCAGGAATCGGTCTGCGGCATATTCCCCACCCAATGGACTCGCGGCTTGATCGTCGTGCCCATCCGGAATTACCAGTTCCGGGTGGTCGAAGGGAGCCCGCTCCCAGCGGACCCGCTCGTCGGTCAGCGTCTTCAGAAAAGCCAGCAGATCGGCCTTGTTTTGAGCGGAGAAGGCCCGCAGGAACACAAGGGTTTCGGGATGTTGCGGATTCCCGAAGTCGTTCCCGCCGCGGTCGTAGAACTGAATGACTTCCTCCAGGGATTTCATGCTGCCGTTGTGCATATACGGCCCTGTGAGTTCCACGTTGCGCAGTGACGGAATTTTGAAAGCGCCTTTCACGGTCACCATGACCTTGCCTTGCAGGGGTTGGCTCATCTCGGACCTGACGGTCTCCGGACTCGGTACCTTCGATTTACCCTTATAACCGCGGCAATACCCGGTGCTGTTGGGGTCGCGGATCAGGTCACCGGGCCAGAAATCGTAGCTGAACGGGAATTCGAAGTCGCAGGCGATGACCTTGACGGGGTCCAGCATGGTCTCCCCGGGATCCGCCAACGTCGCCCGATACTGCTCGGCAAAGGAAAGCGGATGGCCCCAGGTATCCTTGCCGGCCACGCCAATGTCCTGGTCGGGATCGGCCACGCTCGTCGGCAGGAAACCCACGTCGGTCATGGTCTTGGCCACATCGACGCCATCGAGTTCCTCGAACATCCCGGTGCGGTTGACCATGGGCACTGCGCCCCGCCACTTGGGGAAATTCACCTTGGGATGGACCGCGGCCGTGAAATTGGGTCCCCCGTGGCAGACGAAGCACTGGGAGTTCATGAACAGGTCTAAACCCCGCTTCTGCTGCTCGTCGAAGGCGATGGGAACGTTGGCGGCGTCGCGCTCCGTGTCGAACAGGGACTGGTCGGAGATGAGGGTCTGTTCATAGAGCTGGACGGCCAGGCCGAAGAAGAAGGCAAAGTTCGCCTCCATCTGGGAGTAGGCCGCACCGTCAGGCGATCGGCCGAAATCGCCGGTACCGGCCCAATAGCGTCTGGCGAAAGTCTTACGGATGAGTGCCGCATAGGTGGTGGCCAGACCCTTGCCGCTGCCGTCGACCAGAGGACCGAACACACTGTCTTCGGCGTGAACCGCCTGCCGTTCCAAAGGCCGGCGCTGGATCAGCTTCCTCCCCAATTCGGGAAAGGTGCGGCCGACACAGGACATTTCCACGTCATTCAGCGGCGGCGCCACCGCTTGGGATGCCAGCGCCGCGTTTTTCAGCAGCAGACGTTGCTTGACGGCCTTGCCCTTGCGGACCAGCCAGCCCCCCGCATCCGGATCGCGCGGGCCGAAAGCGGATTCTCCGTTGAACAGATTGTTGGCGCGGCCGTCCCAGAAATTGCGGAAATTCAGGGCGGCGTTGATCACGGTCGGCGTATTGCGGCTGGTGACCTGCCGGGTGTTCACCGATCCCAGATGGAATACGGCGTCGCTGGCGGCACTGCAACGGTCGGTCGCGTCTCCGCTGGCCTCGACACCCTGGAATTGCCTCAAGAAGGTACCCGCCGAGCCCACCACGTCGTCCGTGGTGAAGGTCACCTCGGACTTGCGGCTTAGCGGATCGGCGAGCTGATGCAGGGGAAAATCGCCGGCCTTCAGTGGGTAGTCGGGGCCGCCCGGCAAACCCGACGCGGTCGGCTCGAAGGTACTGGAGGTTGGCGCGCCGGAATACTGCTGGCCGCTATTGAGTTGATTGCGGGCTCTACGATCGGCCCCGGCATGGAAGTGGCATGTGCCGCAGGCCACGCCGTCGCTGCCGACATTCATGTCCCAGAACAAGGCCTTGCCCAAGCGAATGGCCGCTTTCCGGTCGACCACGATCGGCTGACGGCCGGACAGCAAACCAGGTGTCGAAGGGATCGCCACGCCCTGGAGCGGATTGGGGGGGGAGGCAGAAGAAGCAAATGCCGCCGCTGCCCCGGTCAAGATCAGCAGCGTAATCAAAGTTATCTGGAGTAGGTACATCATGGGGTAACGCACTCTCATCGCGGCCTCACGGGATGGCCAGGATGCTGAATCTGACCGTTTCGTGGCGTGAAAATGGGGCTCTCAGGAAGCGGCACCCAACGCTCGCCACCTTGCAGTCGTCGGTGCCAGATCCAAGGCGCCACGTGCGGAGGTTGTCGCAAGGATGGCTGGCCTTTCCTCCACGGGAGGAAGGGCCAGCCGGGACGAGCAATCGAACGGAGCGGAAATGTCGGAACCGACCCCCAGGGAGTCTCAAAGGGCACTCGGAGATTCCAAGCCCACATCGGCTTACCCTTGATGAGGAATAGGCCGGCATCACCAGCGTTTCGGGCCGGATTGGGTGCTGAGCGCTATCGCCGATTCCGAGAAACGGGTTATTCGGGGAAAGTGACCGTCACCTTGACCGGCTCGTCGGTGCGGTTTACTTCATGCACCGTTTTGCCTTCCACTACGACATCGTGCCAGAGAGCGTCGCCTGGATTGATGCCGCCCACCACGAATTTATAGTACCCGGTGACCGGCGGAATAAAGGTGATTTCGACAGTTCCGGCTACACCGTCCTGGATACGGTTGATGAACGACTGATCATAGTCGGCCGGCAAGATACCCAGATCGGTCTTCACAGTTTGCCCGTCCTCCGTGATCTTGACGCCTTCCATGCCGTCCCGGTCGAAGCCATTGGTGATGAAATCCCATTTCAGGACCCCC
>VEPB01000375.1 GCA_012026715.1 Methylococcaceae bacterium
GTCCAGAAGCCACGGATGGTGTGGGCGTCTCACATCCATGTGAGCTGGATTCCGGCAGTCCATGCCGGAATGACGGCTTAACTTAACGGCATTGGGGGGCGAGTGCCATGATCGGTTATGCGGTTGGTTCCGCTGCCCTTTGCGCCGAAGGGGGTTCCAATAGCCGTGGTACTTGAGCCAGGCCCCGCGTGCGTCAGCGCGGTCGCCGCGATAGGCATGGACATCCCCCCGGCAGGAGCTGCGGAATCGTTCCTTGACTGCGTTCAGCACGTCCTGTGGGCCTTGGTCAGGCGGCTTAGAACGGGTTTGGCAGGGGCTCCCTGTTCCAACATTGACAATCAAACGATTGATTGACGTTATGCAATCAATCGCTGGATTGATTTGACTGGTGTGTCAACATGATCGAGGGTAACGGGAATGGCGGCGAGCGGGGCGGGGCGCGCGGGCGGCTGGTGATGGCGGCGTTGCGGGTGTTTGCCGACAAGGGATTCGAAGGGGCGACCACGCGGGAGATTTGCGAGTTGGCCGACGCCAACATTTCCGCCATCCGCTATTACTTCGGCGACAAGGTCGGGCTATACCGGGCGGCCTTCACCGAGCCGCTGGGCGATCTGCCCTGCTATTCCAAGCTCGAGGTCTTTGCCGACCGGCCGTTGAGGGAGGCACTGGATCTGTTTTACCGGGAGTTTCTGGAGCCGCTCAAGCGAGGCGAGGAATTGCAGTTGGTGATGAAGCTGCACTTCCGGGAAATGATCGAACCGACCGGGGTGTTCCAGGAAGAGATCGAGGCGGAGATCAAGCCCCAGCACCAGTCCCTGGTGAACGTGCTGATGGATCATCTGGGCCTGTCCGCGCGGGATGAAGACCTGGACCGGCTCTCCTTTGCCCTGGTGGGCATGGCGGTACATCTCTATGTCGGGCAAGAGGTCATTGCCGTCATTGATCCCCGGTTGACCAAAGCCCCGCAAGAGGTGGATCGGTGGGCGGATCGGCTGGCCGGTTATGCCATGGACATGATCGAAGGGGAGGCCCGCCGTCGTGGAAAGGAGGTTGGCTGTGAAGCGGGTTGATCGTCTGGGGTCTGTAGTCGCCGCCGCGATTCTGGCGGGTTGCGGCAGCCCAGGCGGTCTGCTGGTCACCGTCGGCCCGGATTACCGGGCGCCAGTCCCGCCGGTGGCGAGCCGGTGGCACGCCGGAGCCGAGGAAGTTCCGGTGGCCCACGGCGGCGATCCGCAGCGACTGGAGCGCTGGTGGGAGCGCTTCGACGACCCGGCGCTAAACCGTTTCCTGGCCGCGGCTCAGCGGGAAAGCGCTTCGCTGGCCCAGGCCCGCGCGCGCATCCAGCAGGCTCGGGCCGGCCGGGTCGGTGCCCTGGCCGCGGCCTTGCCGACCCTGGACACCAGCCTGCAAGGCAATCACTCCGCATTTTCCTTCGGAGGGCCGGTATTCGAACGCACCCTGTACCAGTGGGACGTCCAGTCCAGTTGGGAAGTGGATCTGTTCGGCGGCCTGGCGCGCCAGCGCGAAGCGGCGCAGAGCCAGCTGGAATCGCGACAGGCCTCCTGGCACGATGCCCGGGTGGCGGTGGCGGTGGAAGTCGCCAACGCCTATCTGGCGTACCGCTATTGCGAGGTGCAAAGCCGGATCGCCGAGGCCGATGCGGAGTCCCGCAACGAATCGGCCCGGCTGCTGGGCATCTCCGGCGCGGCTGGATTCACGGCCCCCGCGGATGTGGCCCTGGCCCGGGCCGCCGCTGCGGATGGTTCGCGCATCTTGCTCCGATACCAGTCCGAGTGCGAGGGCTCCATCAAGGGCCTGGTCGCGATGACCGGCCTGGGAGAAGGGGAACTGCGGAGGCTCTTGACCCGGGATGCCGAGCGGCAGGCGCGCCTGCCCGAACCCCCGCCCTTCCAAATAGATGCCCTCCCGGCCCGGATGCTGCTGCAGCGGCCCGACGTGGCGGCGGCCGAGCGCCAGGTTGCCGAGGCCAGCGCCAACATCGGGGTGGAGGAAGCCCAGCGCTATCCCCGGCTATCCCTCACCGGCAACATCGCCCATGCCTTGCAGAACCTGAACGCCGCTTCGCTGTTGTTCGCGCGCACCTGGTCGGTGGGGCCGACTTTGAGCCTGCCGCTGTTCGATGCCGGCAAACGGGCGGCCAATGTGGACGTCGCCCGTGCCCAGTATGAGGCCGCCGCCGCTCAGTTCCGCGAAGCCGCCCGGCGGGCGGTGAGAGAGGTCGAAGAGGCGCTGGTGCGCTTGGACAGCGCTTCCCGGCGCCTACCCCGGGCGCGGGAGGCCGAGGCCGGTTATCAGGCCAGTTTCGACGCCGCCCGGCAGCGCTACCAGGCTGGACTGGGGAGCCTGCTGGACTCCGAGA
>VEPB01000406.1 GCA_012026715.1 Methylococcaceae bacterium
CTGGCCACCGACCCCAACCGCTACGACACCATCATCAAGTCGCTGCGCGACGAACTGTCCAAGGTGGCCCGTTAACCGTCATGCCGCATCTGTTCGGGGAGCGATGGCGCCGCAACACCTAACGTAGGGTGGGTTAGGCGCGTATCGAGGTAGACGCCGATACTGTCGACTCGGTCGACGCGCGCCGTAACCCACCGTTTGAGGCGGAGGACGTGTAACCCAACGTCCCATAGCCCTTGCTCCGGCGGATTACTTCGCGAATCCGCCTTACCACGACGTCACAGATTGCGACCATGACCCCCGAACGCTTCCAGCACTACGCCCGCGAGGGCTACAACCGCATTCCGGTGGCGCGCCAGGTGCTCGCCGACCTGGACACGCCGTTAAGCGCCTATCTCAAGCTCGCTGACGGCCCCTACAGTTTTCTGTTCGAGTCCGTTCACGGCGGCGAGCAGTGGGGCCGCTATTCCATCATCGGCTTGCCCTGCCGCACCGTCATCAAGGTGTTCGGCAACACCATCACCGAATCCCGCGACGGCGACACGGTTCAAACCGTCGAAGCGGCCAATCCGCTGAAGTGGATCGAGGACTACGGCACGCGCTTCAATGTGCCTGCGATTTCCGGCCTGCCCCGTTTCACCGGAGGTCTGGTGGGCTATTTCGGCTACGAGACCATGGCCTACATCGAGCCCCGGCTCAAGACCGACAAGCCCGATCCCCTGGGCAACCCGGACATTTTGTTGATGGTGGCCGAGGACGTGCTGGTGTTCGACAACCTCAGCGGCAAGCTGCTGATCGTCACCCACGCCGACCCCGCCGAAGCCGATGCCCTGGCCCAAGCCGAGGCCAAGCTGGACGGCCTGGCCCAATCGCTACGGGAAAACCGCCTGCCGCTAAGGTCGCAGCGGGAAACCACCGAAGTGCACGAGGGCGACTTCGTGTCCGGCTTCACCCAGAAGGGATTCGAGGATGCGGTGCGGCGGGTGAAGGAATACATCGTCGAGGGCGACACCATGCAGGTGGTGCTGTCGCAGCGGCTGTCCATCCCCTATGCCGCCTCCCCCCTGGACCTGTATCGCGCGCTGCGCTGCCTGAATCCGTCCCCCTACATGTTCCAGCTCAACCTGGGGGATTTCCACGTGGTAGGCTCCTCGCCGGAAATCCTGGTGCGGCTGGAGGATGACACCGTCACCGTGCGCCCCATCGCCGGCACCCGCAAGCGCGGCCGCACGGCGGAAGAGGACCTGGCGCTGGAACGGGACCTGCTGGCCGATCCCAAGGAAATCGCCGAGCACCTGATGCTCATCGACCTGGGCCGCAACGACTGCGGCCGGGTGGCCAAGACCGGCACCGTCAAGGTCACCGACAAGATGATCATCGAGCGCTATTCCCACGTCATGCACATCGTCTCCAACGTGGTGGGCAAGCTGCAGCCGGGCAGGAACGCCTACGATGTGCTGGCGGCAACCTTCCCCGCCGGCACCGTCAGCGGAGCGCCCAAGATTCGCGCCATGGAAATCATCGCCGAGCTGGAGCCGGTCAAGCGCGGCGTCTATTCAGGCGCGGTGGGCTACATCGGCTGGTCCGGCAACCTGGATACCGCCATCGCCATCCGCACCGCCGTCATCAAGAACGGCACCCTCCACATCCAGGCCGGCGCCGGCATCGTGCACGACTCGGTGCCCCGCAGCGAATGGGAGGAAACCATGAACAAGGGCCGCGCGGTGTTCCGCGCCGTGGCGCAGGCCTGCGCCGGCCTGGAACGGGGGGAAAGCCTGTGAACGCCCGCATCCTGATGATCGACAACTACGATTCCTTCACCTACAACCTGGTGCAATACCTGGCCGAGTTGGGTGCGGACGTCGAAGTGGTGCGCAACGACCAGATTACCGTCGAGGAGATCGAGGGCTTCAAACCCGACAAGATCGTCATCTCCCCCGGTCCCTGCACCCCCAAGGAAGCGGGCATCTCGGTGGAAACCATTCACCGCTACGCCGGCCGCTACCCGATCCTGGGCGTGTGTCTGGGCCATCAGAGCATCGGCCACGCCTTCGGCGGTAACATCATCCACGCCAAGAGCATCATGCATGGCAAGCTGTCCATGGTGCACCACGCCGACCGCGGCGTGTTCAAGGGGCTCAACAACCCGCTGCAGGCGACCCGCTACCATTCCCTGGTGATCGAACAGGCCAGCCTGCCGGAATGCCTGGAGATTACCGCCTGGACCGAGGATGCCGAAGGCCAGCTGGACGAGATCATGGGCGTGCGCCACAAGACCCTTCCCATCGAAGGTGTGCAGTTCCACCCGGAATCCATCATGACCGAGCAGGGCCATGAATTGCTGCGCAATTTCCTGGTAGCCTGACGATGGAATGTGGCAGACACCCAAACCGTAGTTTGGGCACATCTGTTCGTGCCCAACATTGCCGCCCATTCGTTGGGCAAACGATGGATCCGTTTGCCCAACCTACCACAACCCACCTCCTAAGGTAACGGCGACCATGGATCTACCCCTAGCCCTGCAACACCTCCTGGACCGCAAGGACCTCAAGCCCTCCGACATGCGCAAGCTGATGCGCACCATCATGAGCGGCGGCGCCACGCCGGCCCAGATCGGCGCCTTCCTGGTGGCGCTGCGGGCCAAGGGCGAGACGGTGGAAGAGGTGGCCGCAGCCGCCGAGGTGCTAAGGGAAATGGCCACCAAGGTACCGGTGACCGGCGACCACGTCATCGACACCTGCGGCACCGGTGGTGATGCGTCCAACACCTTCAACATTTCAACCACTGCCGCCTTCGTGGTGGCGGCCGCTGGCGGCCGGGTGGCCAAGCACGGCAACCGCTCGGTGTCCGGCCGCTCCGGCAGCGCCGACGTGCTGGAGGCGGCGGGGGTCAACTTGGACCTGACGCCGGACCAGGTCAAGGCCTGCATCGAGCAGGTCGGCGTGGGATTTTTGTTTGCCCAGCGCCATCACGGCGCCATGAAATACGCCATTGGCCCCCGCAAGGAAATTGGTATCCGCACCCTCTTCAACCTGCTGGGACCTTTGACCAACCCCGCCGGCGCCGCCAATCAGCTGATCGGCGTCTATGCCGAACACTGGGTCGAACCCCTGGCCCAAGTCCTGAAGAAGCTGGGCAGCCGCCACGTGCTGGTGGTGCATGCCGACGATGGCCTGGACGAAATCAGCATCGGTGCCCCCACCAAGGTGGCGGAACTGAAGAACGGCCGCATCGACACCTACACCATCGACCCCGAGCAGTTCGGCATCACCCGCTCTCCCCTCACCGAACTGGCGGTGAAGACCCCGCGCGCCAGCCTGGCAATGATGCTGGGCGTACTGGACGGCCAGTTGGGCCCGGCCCGCAACATCGTCGCCCTCAATGCCGGAGCGGCCATCTATGCTGCCGGCCTGGCTGATGACCTGGTGGCCGGAATCGACCGCGCCTATGCCGCCATCGACGACGGCTCGGCCCGCAAGAAGCTGGATCGGTTGGTGGAGTTCAGCAAGTCGTTCGGGTGAATGGACGGCTGGCTTTGATCGGTGCGAGGGAACGGACGCCACTCTTGCCAATGCCGCTGACCGATCGGGCCATGTTGGTTGCACTTGGACTTGCAGGCGGTAGCTTCCTGGCGGAGGTGATCAGAGGAGGCGCCTGTGAACCCTCATGCTGCCTGGGACTCGGGGAGACATTCGCGGCCCAGATCGTCCCGGCCGCCCCTATGGCCACATCCTGTAATGCCGAATAATCAATCGGCTTGCTATTGCCTGAGCTGGCTTTCCAACCGGTCAATATCGCGCTGAACGGCATCGATCCGGGTGCCATAGCGCTGAGTCACGGCGGTCATTTCCGTCGCCAGGCTTTGGCGCTCGGCTGCTCCGGCCAGATTGTTTGCGGCGGTCGCCTGCTGGCTGCGCAAATCCTCAACTTCCAGTTCCATGACTCGGCGCAGATTGTTTAACGTGCGACGGTGGACGGCTATTTGCCCCTCAACCAGGATTCTCTTATTGTCTTTGGAATTCCGGTCCCGGCTATCGTTCTGAAGCGCAGTGGATTGGGGTAGTTCGAACTGGTTGGGACTATCCGTCTTGATCTCGACCTTCTGTGCATCGGCTGCGCACGGCGCCTGGCTATAAATCGTTTTCCCGTCGACCTGGCACTTGAATACATCGGCCATGACTCGACCGGTTGACCAAAAACAAAGTTCGGCGACGAGCATGCAAGCTGCCGTATTTCTGTTCATTGTTGACTGGGTTGGCCGAATAGTTAGCTGTAAGTCGAGCGCAAAGACCTTGCGCTCCGCGCCGCTGCAGGGGCGATCAAAGACGCTCATCTCGAAATTCCTCCAAACCCAACAAAATTAAATGATGCGGCTTTGGCGATTCCGTAGAGACGGCGGAGTTAGCGCCCATCCAACTTGAAAACGCCGCCGCCATTCGGCGCGTAGGCATAAACCTGTCGGCTCTGTGCCGGACCCGACACCAGCCGAACTCCGTCGACCGCGGCGCCGATGCCGTCGTTGGCGGTCTGCCATCGGCTCCCATTGCGGGTGGTGCGGTATACGCCGAGGGAGGTGGAAACCAGCAGGTAGCGGCTGTCATCCGGATCTTCCACCAGCGAATAGACCTTGGGAAGCGCCTTCCAACTCCGAACCACAGTCCGCATTGAATCCCCGCTACCGTTGGTGACATAGGACTTGATCTGTTCCCGAGCTTTCAGCCCCGCGTTCAGGCTCTGCCACGTCTTACCTCCATTGGCGCTGTAATAGAGTCCCTGGGTGGTTCCGGCAAACAGGGCGTGCGGCCGGGCCGGGTCGTTGACCAGGAAATTGATCATGCGGTTGCCAGGCACGATGCCGCCGCGTTTGTGCCATGTAACCCCGCCATCCGTACTCCGATAACAGCTCTGGACCGCACCGGCATAATTCCTAATCGGCTCGACCGCACCGGCATAAATTGTGTCGGGGTCAACAGGGTCAATCACCAGGGCTTGAACTTGCCCCTGGCCTGGCAGGCCGCGGTTCGCCATGACCCAATGATCGCCGCCGTCGTCGCTCCGATAGACGCCGCTAGGATCCGTCTCGATGCCGCTTCGGATATCAACATCTGCAAAGATTCGCGCCGGTTTCTCCGGATGAACGGTGAAACTTCTAATGCCTGCAATCACACTTCCTTCGTCTTCTTCCTCCGGCAATTGCAGCAAAGCGGCGCGCCAGTTGGAGTCCCCATCACCACTTCGGAGGAAACCGTACTGTTCATTGAAGCCCGATTGCAGCACGGCATAGGCAACCGGTGACTGGCCTTCTAGCGCGACCAGGGAACTCGTCGTTCGACGAATTACAGGGCCTCTGTCGGGCTGGGCCGGAAGCAGATCCGAAACGTCGATTGTCTGCCAACTGGCGCCCGAGTTCGCGCTACTCAGCAATCCGCGATCAACCGCGATCATGATCTTGCCGTTGCTGCCGGAATTCGCCGTCAAACCGTGAATCGACACACCGGACAAGTCGGCGGTAACCGTCTGCCAATGGGCGCCTTGGTCGTTGCTGGTGAAAAGCCCGCGATCGCTGCCTAGCCAAAGGGTTGAGCCGGAGGTTCCGGTAAATCGCAGGGAATACACCGATGGCAGCTTGCCTTCCGGGTTTGCCAGGCCCTGGTTGCTCGGTTGCCAGTGACCGCCACCGTCGACACTTTTGAACACTCCCTGGGTTTCTACATCCCATCCCCAGGAAATGCCGCTCAGTGCGTAAACGACCTTCGAATCAGCCGGATCGACCCGCACTGAATGAACCGTCGCGTCATCGGCCGACATCAGCGGATGTAAACCGGTCTCCTGCCACTTCTGACCGCCGTCGATGCTCTTGAACACGCCACGGGCGGGCGTCCGCCGCATGGAGTACCCGTTGAGCGGATCCTTGATCAACTCGCTGTATTTGCCGCTGCCCGCATACAGGATCGCCGGGTTGGCCGGGTCAACGGACAAGGAAAGAACAGACACCGGCATCCCAGAAGGATCGTTGAGACCTTGGGTCAGACTTTTCCAGCTCTTGCCGGCATCCTCGCTTCGATACAGAGTCACTCGGGTCATCGCGATATAGGCTGGAGCCGCTGCCTGGATACGAGGGGTTGCTCCGGCGAACACGACATCGGGGTTGACCGGGTCTACCACGACGAAGTACGCGCTCTGCCCTCTTAGCGCAGCATTTCGCCGCCAGTGTTTGCCTCCGTCGTGGCTGGTATAGAGCCCGTCGAAAGCCGCCGCATAGAGCAGTTCTTCGCCGCTACCTGCCGCGGCAAGATCGTAGACGTCGGTCAACTGGCCCATGCGTTTCCAGGTAGTTCCCGCATCGTCGCTACGGAAGACTCCTTTGGCGCCGCCGGCGTAGACGACCGACGAGTCGTCCGGCTCGACTCGGACAAACTGGACGGCAGGCAGATTCTTCTCGGGCGACAACCAATGTGCACCGCCGTCGGCACTCTGGACAAGGCCGTTGGCTCCGGCCGCAAACAGTTGGCCCGCACTGTCCCGGTCGGTCGCCAGCACGTCGGCTGGGCCGCCGTAAGGTCCTAGCGCGACCCACCGCATTGCAGACTGGCTCGACGCCAACGCGGGGATCAACAGCAGCGCCGCGAAGGTCAACAGGTGAAAACAGCGGTGTCCGATATCCATAGCGGCCTCTGGCAGAATGTCCGATTCATGGAAGGGGTGTGACGCGGTGGTCCGTGCGTCACAGCTATCAGACCGTAGCACTGCGCAGCTTAAGGGATTCTTAGGGGTTGTTCGCCAGCGCCGGAAGTTTCAACCAAAAATTTCAACGGGTTGCCGCCTCAGTACGCGACTTGTATTCCGCCAGCAATTCCAAAATGTCCGCCTCGCATCCCCCGCAGCCGGAGCAGGCGCCGCTGGCCTGGGAGATACGTTCCAGATCGTCGATTCCCCGGTCCACGTAGCGTTTGATCTGGGCAACGGTGGTCCCGCTGCAGCAGCAAATGACATCTTTCTTTCCATCGGAAGCGCCGTTGGTCATCGTCGGTTCGGTCAGTAGTTGGAAGGGAAGTCGTGATTTGGGTTTTGAAAGTGGTAGCCGCAGCGCTTGGCGGTTCAGGGCGAGCGACTTCCGCAAGCCGGCGTTCGGCCCGGTAGCCCCGCCAGTTCGGAACCGTAGTCCAACACGGCGGCGGCGAACTCGTGGATCGCCGCACGCAGCTTCCACCCCAACAGTTCCAGGGGGGGCTCGCTGCCCGCTGCGATGGTTCGGGCGCATAGTTCGGCGTCCAGGCGGCAGGCATAGCGTTTACCGCGCAGGGCATGCAGCGTGTCCGATACGATGTAGACCCGCTCAGTGCCTTGCAGAAAGGGCGCCGAGCAGCCGATGTTTTCCAGGGTCGTGCGCGCCGTCCGCTCCCGGATCAGGGCATTTTCGGCCACGCCCAACGATTTTGCGATCTCCGCCATCGAGTCGGCTTCCACGTAGCGATTGGCGGCCGCCCCACCGGATACCACCATGCGGTTGCAACCATGTCGATGCATGAGCCGAACTCCGGCTTCGGCCCGAAATCGTTGGATCGGGCTAGGGCTGCCGTCGGCTTCGGACGGATAGCCAAGCACCAGGACGGCGCAGGGGCGCGCCGCTTCGGCCGGAACTTCAGCCGTCACGCATCTATAGGCGAGTTCGACCAGCATGGCTGCCGAGAGGAGCAGTCCCGTCAGCCAAACCGTCATTCGTACCAGAACGTTCAAGGTCGCCGGAGTCACCGGTGCGGACGCGGCCGAGCCACTCCGCCCCAACAGCCGTAGCTATGAAGGTCAGGCACCGCTAGATCAGACCGCTGAGATCCTGCTTTTCGCCGTGGGTCCAGCCGCTGCGCAGCGCGATGGTTCCTTTCCGGTTCAGCGTGTCGACGCGCCACTCGGGTTTCGACTGTTGGGCCCGCAGGTAGCTGGCGATGAGCAGTTCCAGGCCGATGCCGGGCGGGGGATTGCGCCACAGTTCGGCATTCTTGACCGCGTCGGCTCCGCCGTGCGGCGCGGCTTTCTGACCCGCCAGCCAGTCGCACACCAGGTCGTCGGCGCGATCCGTCCCGGCCTGCTTGATGAAGTTGTCCACGTCGGCCGGGGAAAGTCCTTTCAGTCCGCCATTTTGCGTCATCAGGTCGAAGAACCAGCAGAACTGATGCAAGTCCGGCGCGCCGCGACCGGAGTGAGCGTTCCAGTCCGCCGCGGCCTTCCAGGCCCGATCGGCCACCCGCCGGGCACTGCGGACCTGCTGGTCCACGAACGCCTGACTGTGGGCAAAGTCCTTCAGTTCCGATTTGGCGGATGGCTTGAGCACGTGGCCGTTTTGCCAGCCCCGCACGATGGCCAGTCCCTGGCGGATGGGAGGCTGGCAGGCGGTCCAGAATTCCTCGCCGTGTTGTGGCATGGCGGCCAGCACGGCTTCCCGCCCGGTTGCCTGTACCAGAGGCTGCAGCGAGCCGCTGCCGATGTTCCATTGCAGCACGCCGAGGGAAATGCCCATGCCGTCGAAATCTCCGGAGACGCCGCCGAATGGATCGGCCGAGTCCTCGAAATGGCCGGTGACCTTGAGCGCAGTCTTGATGGCGGATTCGTCAGGGCCGGTGGATGGGGAGGTGGCAGCGGCGGCAACAGGTTGAGGGGACGGGGCGGCCGGAGCGGTCGCAAGCCCGGCCGGGGCGGTAACGCCGCCGCTCCAGAAATAGTGTCCGTTGCGGTCGCGATACCATTTGGCATTGCCGTTGACCGGCTCGCCATTCGTGACCCAGCCCAGGTATTGCAGGGTCGTGCCGGCCGGCAGAGTTTGCACGATGTCCGCGGTGCGCCGCGGCAGATCCTTGCGGAGGTTGAGCTTGGCGGTGCTGACGACCTGGCCGGGCTGCTCGATGAATTGCAGCGCCGGTGCCGAATCGACCGTCGCCACGGTCGTTTCCGCGACGCCGCCGGCGCAGGCCCGGTATTCGGTGACGATATCCTTGAGCAGCTGATCGTAAGTCCGGCGGCTCTGCGCCAAGCCGGTGACCGGATCGGTCTTGCGCTTGGGATCGAGGAAGAAATGGCCCACCACGGCGGTGGCCGGATCCAGCTGGTAGCTCTCGCACAGGCAGGCGATCACCCACACATATTTGCGGTAGGCCTCGTCGGCATCGATTCTGCCGCCGAAGCAATACTCGACGCCGATGGCAGCGTCGTTGGCGTCGTAGCCGTAGATATGGTTGTCGGTTTCCAGTCCGTACAACACATGCCAGGCCTTTTCCGGCGGGGCGGTCAGGGCCGGTATGCACTCCAGGATTTCGCGGTCGTCGACGAAGATATGGGCGGAGGCACTCTGTTCGTCGCGGGAGCGTTCGTAATAGGCGACATTGTTGGCGGCCGTCGAACCCGGATTGCCGGTATCGTGGGCGACGATGAATTTGACCCCGCCGACGATGAGCTTGCCGGAGCGGCGCTTGGACGGCTTGCTGAGATAGCGCGGGGTGACGGTATATTTCGCTTGGAAGGTCATGGCGTTCACCCCACCGCCGGATGTTCGTCGGCGTCGGTCCCGGCTTCCGGCGGCTGCACCGCATTGGAAGCTTCGCCGCTCTTGCTGTTCTGGCTTGCCTTCGAAGCCAGGTAGCCGGTATGGCTGATGCCGATCAAGGCCAGCAGCCCTTCGCTCAACACCGGAAATTCCTTGATGAGTTCGGTCGCGCTGCCCAGCCTGTGGCCGAGCAGGACGCCGTAGGACAGCAGCGCGATCAGGGTGAAAAACAGCAGCTGGAGGCGCGCCAGGTCGAGGTGGGCGAAGTTGCCGGTTTCCTCGCCGGTGAACAGATCCGACCAGCGGGCTTGCTGGGGTTCCGAATTGACCACCAGATGGCCCTGGTTGCCGAGACCCGCGGTGTCATAGCCCTGGCTGCCGAGCAGCGCGAAGGTGCGCTGCATTTCCGCGGGATCGGCCTGCAGGTTTTTCTTGCCGTTGAGGATGAGCGGCGAGCCGACCAGGGAGGCCGTGCTGAAGCCCATCAACAGCCAGAGCGTCTCCGGCAGTCCGGGCAGGCAGCCTTGCTTGGGATCCGCCAGGCATTGGTCGCCGCCATGGAAGATGTTCCAGAACGTCGCCGCGGCAAAGGCGGACAGCACCAGGATCGTCCACGCCGTCATCTGGAAGCGCGACAGCGAGATCACATTGCGGTTGTCGATCAAGGCCCCTTTCCAACTGCCGGTGATGCCATGGCCGGTGATGAACAGGATGGCCACGGACGCCGCCATGAACAGCCACCAGACCTTTAGCGGATTGCCCGACAGGCACCACGCGGCCATCGGCAAACCGATGAGAAAAGCTGCCCAGGACAGGTTGTGCCAAGGCGTCCAATTGGTTTTTTTCTTATCGCCCATCGTCGTTGCCCCGCTTGCAAGTTAAGTCGCACCTACCAGTGGTCCCCGTCTCCGTCCGGAAGCCCTTGAGATATCGGCGAAGATCCCATGGCTCCCGCGCTTCGACGCGGGTCGTAGTTTACCGACGTGCGGCGGGAACCGGCGGGTAAAAATGGCGGGTGTGGCGTGACTTCATGCCTTGCCTGGGTCGCCGTATCGCCCCATTCTTCGGCGATTGGCCAGCGGACTTGCGGGTTTGGAGGAGGTGGGCGCTGGCGGAGAGGGTGTGGTTGGGGCGGCGGTGCTGGGGGTATTCCTCATTCCATCTGCTGGAAATACCAGGTCCGGATCTCGGTGGCCAGCTGATCGGTAACCGGGTCGAGCTGGGGCGATACCCGGGCAAGCATGGCATTTAGCGTTTCCGGCGGAATCTCCGGGTGGCTGGTGGACATGACCGCCCGCATCTGGTTGATCCAGGCCTGTCGAATGATGGAGATCGAATGTTGCAGGCGTTCTTCTTTTTTCATGGTTTCCCCCCAAAGCCCTATTCGATATTTCGAGATCCGATGTTCACGCTCGCTAGTCGCCTAGACCGGCGGCGGATTGCGTTCGGCGAAATAGGCCTGATGCCAATAGGGGTAGGCCGGGGTGACGGCGCTCGCGCTGTCGAGCCTGGCGATTTGGTCGGGGCTGAGCGTCCAGCCCACCGCGCCGAGGTTCTGGCGCAACTGCTGTTCGTCGCGGGCGCCGATCACCACGGTGGCCACCGTCGGCCGTTGCAGCAGCCAGTTGAGCGCGATTTGCGGAATAGTCTTGCCGGTTTCCTGCGCGACCGCCTCCAGCGCGTCGATGACGCGGAACAGATAGTCGTCGCTCACCGGCGGGCCGATGTCGGCGGTCTTGTGTAACCGGCTGATTGTCGGGAGGGGCTGGTCGCGACGCAACTTGCCGGTCAGCCGTCCCCAGCCCAGTGGGCTCCAGACCACGGCGCCCACCCCCTGGTCGAGGCCGAGCGGCATCAGCTCCCATTCATAGTCCCGGCCGATCAGCGAGTAGTAGGTCTGATTGGCAACGTAGCGGGGGTAGCCGTAGCGGTCCGCGACGGCCAGGGATTTCATCAAATGCCAGCCGGAGAAATTGGAGACGCCGAGGTAGCGGATCTTGCCGTCCCGTACCAG
>VEPB01000007.1 GCA_012026715.1 Methylococcaceae bacterium
CCGGCCCGACTCTGGCTGCCAAAGGCGGCAGCGACTTGGCGATGGAAGAACTCGTCGTCGCCGCCGAAGGTTTCGAGTTCGCCGAGGTCTGCCGCCGTGCCGTTTCCCGAGCTCGTGCTGCGGATGTCGGCGGGTTGGGCGGGAAGCGGACCGTTCGCGCGCCCGCCGGCAGCGGTAGATGCGCTGCTGGATGTGCCGGTGCCCATCGAAAGCTGGGGCGCGTTCGAGCATCTGTTTGCCTGGGACGCCCGTTTGATCGATGCCGGCGGGGTGAGGCGACTGCCCTGTCCCTTGGGCCTGGCCGTGCGCAGCTTCTTCGAGGCTGGCGGCGTGCGTGCTTACGTGGTGCGGACCGGCGATCCCTTGCCGCTGCTGACCGATGATCCCGCAAATGTCGTCATGGCGGCGAAGCGGCGGCTGCTCAGTTGGGCTACCGCTGCACCGCCGCCCGATGCCGTGCATCGGGTACCTCTGATTCCGGGCTTCGGCGGCCTCGGCAGTCCACCACAGGCCACCGACCCGGCCACTTGGCGGGGCGTTGCCCATGTCTGGGGGGTGGATGACGCCGCGATGCTGGCCTTGCCCGACTTGCCGGAGCTGTTCGCCGGCGCGCCGGTGCCGCTGCCGGCCGTGCCCGAACCGCCGCCGGTGCCGGTACAATTCAGGCCCTGTGCGCCGATCGCGCCCGGATTCGAGCCGGAGGCCCGCGCCGGACGGCGTGCCGTCGCGGCGCCGCGGCTGGACCGTGCCGGTTATCGCGACTGGGCCCTGCCGCTGCGCCATATCCTGGGAATGCTGGCGGTGCCGCAGGGTGCGGCGCAACGCCGCGACATCATGCTGATGGCCAGCCTGCCCCTGCCATCTTTTGCCGCCGGCGCCGTGCCCGAGCGTGCGGAAGCCTGGCCTTTGGCGATCCTCGACGAAGCCGGGCTGCCGGCACCGGGGCAGCGGCTGCTCGATACCAGCTGGATCGGCAGTTCACGCCTGCAACTGGCCTATCCCTGGGTCGAGACCCTGGCCTCGGCGGCGCTGCCCGAGGGGCTGCAGGCGCCAGAAGGCTTGCTGATGGGGGCCGTCGCCCAGACCGCCCTCAGCCGTGGAGCCTTCCGCAGCACCGCGGGTACCCTGCTGTCCGGCGTTCGCCGCGCCGTGCCGGAACTGGGTACAGGGGATCTGCGGCGGGGCCTCGATTCTCGCAGGGCAGATTGGCTGGGGGACCGCCTATGCCTGATCGGGCGGCGGAGCGACGGATTCTTGCTGCTGAGCGATGCGACCATGGCGGCCGACCGGGCGTGGCGCGCCGCCGGCCTCTCCCGGCTGATGGGGATCATCCTCAGGGCCGCCCGCTGGCTCGCTCAGGACCGGCTGTTCGAGCCCTCCGGGCCGGCGCTGTGGAATTCGGTGAGTCTCGATCTGGAAAGCTTTCTCGAACGGCTGCGTACCGCTGGTGCACTGGATGACTCGGTGACGGGAGAGGCCTACACGGTGCGCTGCGACCGGACGACGATGACCCAGAACGATATCGATGCCGGCCGTGTCGTTGCCGTTATCGAGTTCACTGCGGCGCAGCCGATCCAGCGTATCGTGGTCACACTTGCGCTCGGCGGCTCCGGCGAAGTGACGCTGAGGGAGGCCGCCTGATGCCGATTCCTGTTCCCGCCGGCGAAGACCCGTCGCTGCCGTTCCCCGGCTTCGCTTTCCACGTGCATTTCGCCCCGGTGGATCCCAATGGCGGCGCCGGGGGTGGCGGAACGGGCGGCTTCCCGCCGTTTGATGGGGTCGCCCCCGAGATCGCCGGCGGTTTCTCGGAAGTCTCCGGCCTCGAAGCCTCGATGGAAGCCAAGGTGATCAAGGTCGGGGGACGCAACTACGGTCCGGTGCAGCGGGCGGGGCCGGTCAGCTTTGCCACCGTGGTGTTGAAGCGCGGCATCATCCAGTCCCGTTACCTGTGGAACTGGTGGGCCTTGTTTGCGGGGGCGAATGGCGCCGCGAACGGCGGCTGGGCTGCCGCCAACCGCTGTGACGTGTTCATAGCCCTGATGCGCGAAAGCACCGCGGTGACCGGCGGGAAGCCGGTCCGGGAACGCAAGGCGGTGATCGGCTGGAAGCTGGAAAACGCGATGCCGATAAAGTTCCGGGTCGGCGACCTGAATGCCCGCGGCACCGATATCCTGATCGAGGAACTGCATCTCGTGCACGAAGGTTTACATACCAAAGGGGTCGTCTGATGGCTGAGAAGGCGTGCATTACTCCTACCAAGGAGAAAGGCCAGAAGCATGAGGTCGACTTCAATCCGGCCTCGCTCAAGGTGAGCCTGAGCAACCGGCTGCAGGACGAGGATGCGACCGGCGGTGGGGGCCAGGCGCGGCAGAACACTCGCGTCACCACCGCGAAGCTGGAAACGGAGCTGGTCTACGACACCACCGATACCGGCCAGGACGTGCGCGAAAAGACCGAGGTCCTGAAGAAGATGGCCATTGCGCCGCCGGCGGTAGCGGGCAAACCACCCGCCGCCCCGCCCAGCGTCGAGTTTCGCTGGGGCCGTTTCAGTTTCGTCGGTGTGATCGAAAGTCTCAATGAGACATTGGATTTTTGGGCGGCGGAAGGAATTCCGCTACGCGCCACCATCCAGTTGACGATTCAGAACGTCAACGGCGCTGCCGACTCCATCACAGGCGACCATACCCCCGCCACCCTCAACTCGGTTTCGGGCGGCGGCACCGGGGCCACCGGGGTCGCGACACAGGCCGGCGATCCCCTCGCCGGGCGCGCGGTGGCGGCGGCCAACGGCATCGAGAACATGCGGCTGCCCTTGGGCGGTGCCGTCGCCGTTGCCACCGCGCGCCCGGCGAGGGGATCGCCGGCCTGTGTCGCGACCCCGGTGGCCCCGGTGC
>VEPB01000490.1 GCA_012026715.1 Methylococcaceae bacterium
ACTCAGGACGTCTGGCGTCTATCGCAGTGCCCATACAGGTCATGATAACGTCGGTGACGGTCATGGCCGCGTTAGTGGCCGATTTAACATCCCCAAAGACATCCTGGTACTCCTTGATGGCGCGGTCGGCATCTCCGGGGGAGCCTACCGCGACGAACTTGGTATAAGCTTCGAAATAGCGGGCGCGCCGCGGGTCTCCCGGCATGCCCGGTGCGCCTTCGGCGATCTCCTTGTACACGCACTCGGCCATGTCGGCGGGATCGATTTTGTAATCCTTGAGATCGGAGTCATTTTGCAGTTTGGCGACGAGCGCTTCCTTCAGGCCCAATTGTTCTTTGCTTTTTTGGCAGGCAGTCAGGCTGGCGGCGATCACGAGGCAAAGCAGTAGTTTTTTCATTGAATAAAGACGATAGGGTTGCGGAACACGATGAGCGGCTGGCATCAGACTGCCTATTATGAAGCGTTTCACATTTTCCTGGCCAGAACGGGCACAAAATCATGCAAGATCTCTGGTCCGACCAGTCCGGTTCCGGGGTGTCAAGTCAAACAACGGGGCGTGCTCCAGCGAGGCGAAAATGGTTAGCAGCGTAACGATGGCGAACGGGCTTGCGGCCTTTCAAAATGCGAGCAAGCTCATGGATCGGGCGGGGGATCAAATTCGGAAGGCATCGGTGGAAGGCATGAACGGCGAGCCGAAGACCGATTTATCGGGTTCCCTGGTTGAGCTTCAACAGGCTTCGATAAACGCCAAGGCGGCCGTCAAGGTGATGGAAGCGGAAAAAACGACTTCCGACTATCTCCTGGATGTCCTGGCTTGATGCTGCTCCGGCCAGCTGGATAGTGCGACGGTCCGCGATGGTAGGTTGGCTTTGCCTTTTTGGGTGTACGACATCATGCACAAACGGCTTCACCTCTGGATCACTGGCCGGGTGCAAGGCGTGTCTTTTCGCTACCACGCTCGGGAACGCGCGCGAGCCTTGGGATTAACCGGTTGGGTGCGTAATCTGATGGACGGGCGGGTCGAGCTGGTCGCGGAGGGGCCGGCGGAGGATCTGCGGGCACTGCTCGATTGGTGTGAAGATGGGCCGGCGGCGGCAAGGGTGGATCGGGTGGACCACCGCGAGAGTCCGGCCAGCGGTGAGTTCACCGATTTTGTCGTGGCGTCCGATGCCCGATGAGGGTCCTAGGCCTCGATTTCCAATGTATCGGCGGCCAGCAGCTTGGCGGCGGCAACAGCAACCTGGCCCAAGGCCAGACCGCCGTCGTTGGCGGGAATCTGCTCCGGAATCAATGCCTCCAGTCCAGCCCCGGCCAAGCGGCGCTGAGTCGCTTCCAGCAGCCATCGATTCTGGAAAACCCCGCCGCTGAGCACCACCGTGATGATGCCTTGTTCCTCGCAGATCCTCTGCGCAGTCGCGGCGACTGCTTGAGCAATGCCCAGGTGGAACCGGGCGGCGATGACAGCCGCATCGGCATTGGCCGCTAGGTCATCGAGCAGACCTTGCCAAAAAGGTTGCCAACCGACCGTCCATAGTGAACCGTCGAGGCTCAGCGTATGGCCGTAACCCGAATCGGCCTGCGCCTCGAATTCGGATTCGGCCAGGCTCTCGAGCTCACAGGCTGCTTGGCCTTCGTAGCTGACTCGCTCCGGGCTCAAGCCCAGACAGGCCGCGGCGGCGGCGAACAGGCGCCCGGCGGAGGACGCGGGGGGGCTGTTGAGTCCTTTGGCGATCGCTTGTTGTAGCGGGCCTAAGGGCTTGCTCTCAAGCAACTGGACGATGGCCAGATTGGCGTAATGGGTGCGCACCGTTTCCCAACCCAATGCAGCGCTGAGGTGGGCGTAGGCGTTTCGCCACGGTTCCCGGATTGCCCGGCTGCCACCGGGCATGGCGACCGGCTGTAGCCGGGCGGCGCGGCGGAAGCGGCGGTAATCGCCGATCAGGAATTCTCCGCCCCACAATTCACCCGCTTCCCCCATTCCGAGACCGTCCAGCAGGACGCCCAGCACGGGCGCTGCCATAAGTGGCCGGCCATGCTCGGCCATGCACGCAGCCAGATGGGCGTGGTGATGCTGCACGGCGATCAGCGGCAAGGACTGCTCGGCAGCCAGCGCCTGGCCGTCACCGGTCGACAGGTAGTCGGGGTGCAGGTCGGTGGCGATCGCCGCCGGACGGTGCTGGAACAGGTCGGCATAGAGTTTTAGGTTGTGCCGGAAATCTCGGAGGGTGGCAGCTTCCTCCAGGTCGCCCATGTGCTGCGACAGGATCGCTTCGCCGTCTTTAAGCAGGCAGAAGGTGTTTTTCAGTTCGCCCCCCATCGCAAGAATCTCCGGGGCGGATTCGAAGCCCGCCGGCAAGGGTAGGGAGGCCGGGGCGTAGCCACGGGCGCGGCGCAGCAGGCGAGGGCGACCGGCTGCGATATGCGCCACGGAATCATCGAGCCGGTTGACGATGTCGCGGTCGTGCAGCAGCAGGAAATCGGCGATGTTTCCGAGTCGTTCCCGGGCTTGGGTATTGTCGGTGGCTTGGGGTTCGTCGCTGAGGTTGCCGGAGGTGAGCACGATGGGGCCGGATAGGCGCGCCATCAGCAGATGGTGGAGCGGGCTGTAGGGCAGCATGAAGCCGATGCGGCTTTGGCCGGGAGCGATCGCTGCGGGAAGGGGTTGTCCCGATTGGGGTAGTAGCACGATCGGAGCCGCGGTTCCTGCCAGGAGTCGGGCAGACTCCGCTGAAACCGAAGCATAGCGTCGCACCACATCCAGATCCGGCGCCATCATGGCAAACGGTTTATGGTCGCGGTGCTTGCGTTGACGCAGCATCTCCACGGCCTCGGCATTCATCGCGTCGCAGGCCAGATGGAAGCCGCCAATGCCCTTGATGGCGACGATCCGGCCTTGCCCTAAGAGGGTCGCGGCGGTTTCGATGGGGTTGCCGCATGCGACGGTAGTGCCGTCGGCCGCTTCCAGCCAAACCCTGGGCCCACAGTCGGCGCAGGCATTGGGCTGGGCGTGGAAGCGGCGGTTGGTGGGATTCTCATATTCGGACCGACAGCGCTGGCACAGGGGGAACCCCGCCATACTGGTGTTGGCGCGGTCGTAGGGGATGGCCCGAACGATGGAGAGCCTCGGTCCGCAATGGGTACAGTTGGTGAAGGGGTAGCCGTGGCGGCGGTCCGCCGGGTCGAGGACGTCGGCCAGGCACCGCGAGCAGGTGGCGGCGTCGGGCGCGACGCCGGTATGAACGTCACCGGCGGCGCTGCTTTCGATGGCGAAATCCGCCGGTGGCTGGTGCGGCGCCCAGACGGAACGGTTGATCCGGTCGATCCGGGCCAACGGCGGCAGTGCGGCGGTAAGCATCGGCAGGAAGCGATCGATCCGCGCGGGTTCACCCCACAACCGAATGAGGACCCCGCTGCCATCGTTTTGCACGGAACCTCTCAGATCGAGTTCGCGGGCCAGCCGCCACACGGTGGGTCGCATTCCGACGCCTTGCACCAGTCCTTCCAGCCGGATCGATTCGGCGATTTCGCTCATCGCCGGACACCTCGGCGAGAATCCGAGGATTCGGCAATACTTGCCCTAACGCTTGGAGAGTTAAGGGAGGCCACGGTGCGCCGGTTCAATCGCATTAGGAACTTCATTCATTCCTTGGGGGGGCGTTTGATGCTCATGGGGATGCTGTTGTTCGGCGTCATCGTGGGGGCGATGTTGTTCAACGGTTACAACGTATTGCGAGAAGCTTTGATAAAGGATATCAGCGTTACGGTCAAACAGACCTCGGTCATCCTCAACCTGGCGGTTTCCCCTTATGCGGCAGGAGGTAAGCTGGCGGAACTGGATGAGTTTGCCGGTGAACTGTTGGCCGGCGACGGGCGCTACGGCGTCGTTTACATGGCGGTGGGAAGGGAAAACGGTCCGGTGCTGCTACGCGCGGGTTCGACGACCATCGATTTGCCTGTGCCGGATCGCGAGGACGGTTATTCGGAGGCCATTTCTCGTGGGGTCTTGCACATCCGGCAGCCGCTGCTGCTGGATCACAACGAAATTGGCTTTCTGCAATTCGGCCTATCCACCGAACTGATGGTGGCAGCGTCGGACAGCGTCAAGCAGCAGTCGATATTTATCCTGGTGGTGATCAGCGTCGGCGGTGCGGTGTTCATCATGATGCTGGGGGTTTATCTGGAGCGGCGGCTCCATGGCTTGGTAAGCGTGAGCGCGGCCATTGCCGCGGGGGACTACGCTCGCCGGGTGCCGGTCAAAGGCCACGACGAACTCTCGCGCCTAGCCTGGAACTTCAACGTCATGGCCGACGCGGTGCAGCAGCGCATGGAAGAAATCACCCGATTCAATCAGACCTTGGAAAAGCGGGTCACGGCCCGTACTTTTGAACTGAGCGAACTGAACGCAACCTTGCGGGCGACCATCGACGATCTCAAACGTACCCGCAATTCCCTGGTGAGGTCGGAAAAACTGGCGGGGCTGGGCTCCTTGGTGGCCGGAATCGCCCATGAACTCAACACCCCCATCGGCAATGCGCTGACGGTCGCCAGCACCCTGTTGGACCAGACCGTGGAGTTCCGTCAGCAGGCCGAGGCTGGGCTGCGCCGTTCGGCGTTGCAAAATTATCTGGCTTCGGCAGGGACCGCGGCGGAACTGCTGTTGCGTAGTTTGGGGCGCGCGGTGGATCTGGTCACCAGTTTCAAGCACGTGGCGGTGGATCAGACCAGTGAACACCGGCGCCGCTTCGAACTGGCCAAGGTGGTTGGCGAGGTCGCGGCAACGCTCGGCCCTTCCATTTCCAAGACCCGTTATCGGGTCGAACTGGCGATCCCTGATGGCGTCGTCATGGACAGTTATCCAGGCCCCATCGGGCAGATTGTCATGAACCTCGTCAACAACGCCATGGTGCACGCCTTCATCGGTCGAGATCATGGGACTTTTACCATTGCGGGTGAGGTGGAGGGCGGACGGGTGGTACTGAGCTTCAGCGACGATGGTTGCGGCATCCCGCCGGAAAACCTGTCCCGCATTTACGACCCCTTTTTTACGACCCGGCTCGGGCAGGGTGGTAGCGGTTTGGGCATGAGCATCGTCCACAACCTCGTCTATAGTGTGCTGGGTGGTAGCATACTGGTACAGTCGGAGCTTGGTTGCGGTACCCGGTTTGTCGTTGAATTGCCGTTGGTGGCACCTGTGGCGAGGCCTGGCGGCGAAGGATAGGAATACGGCACGAAGCGCCCATGAGTTTACTCAGCCCCTGGTTCAGGCCCCCGCGCACCGCATTGAAGGCTGCGGCGCTGCTGTCGATCGTCCTGGCCAGGCCGGTGGGGGCAGATGGGGCGGTGGTGGTGGTCACCAATCGCGATAATGGCATCGGGGCCATCAGCCGCGACGAGGTGGCGGATATTTTTCTCGGCAGGAAAACGGTGGTTTCCAACAACATCGCCCTGACTCCCGTCGACAGCAGCGACCATCGGCTGCGTGAGCGGTTTTACCAGTCGGTGGCGGGCATGACCACGCTGCGGGTCAAGGCCCATTGGTCGCGTCTGGTGTTTTCAGGACAAGGGCGCCCGCCGCCGGAATTGAATCCGCAGCAAGCGGGAGAACGGATTGCAGGGGAAGTCTCGGCGGTGACGTATTTGCTGGCGGATCAGGTCACGCCGGCCATGAAGGTCCTGCTGGAGTTGCCCTAACCATTCCGGGAGAATCGCGACCATGGATATGCTGGGTAGGCTCTTGATCAAAGTCACGGTGACCCTGGCCATCGCCAGCGTGGCGGCGGTGCCGGTCCGCGCCGAGTTCCGGGCAGGCCCTTTGACCTTCAGCGCCTTCGGGACCCTGGGCGGAGTCTGGTCTAGCAATAACCAGGCCGATTACACGATCGGCATCCAGCCTAGCGGGCCGGGGCGTTCCTACGATTTCGACCTGGGGATGGATTCCCGCTTGGGTGGCCAGCTTGATCTGGGGCTGAGCGAATCTACCACCCTAACGGCCCAGGCGGTGGTGGATCGAAACGCCCGCAACCAATTCGTTCCGCGGTTAACCTTGGGGCATGTCCGGCAACAGTTTCTGGACTACTTCACCGTGAGGGCCGGCCGGATGCAGAATCCGATGTTCCTGGCTGCGGAATACCGGCTCGCCAATTTTTCCAATCCCTGGGTTCGCACCCCCAACGTGGTTTACGATCTCTATCCGCTGGTCTATTACGACGGCGCCGACTTGTCGTTCCGTTACGGCACTCCCCTGGGACAGCTAACGCTGCGATCCGGCTACGGCTGGTTCGATTTTGAAGTGCCGGTGCAGGGACGCCATCGTTATTTTCTGGGAAAAGGCCAGTCGCGCAATCTGTATTTTCTTTCGACGCAATTGGAGCAGGGGCCTTGGCGAGTCAAGGCAGGCTGGATCCAGGGTCAAATCGACTATCACGACCCGCTCATGGATCAGGGAATGGGTTATCTGGGCATGTTCGACGGAGCCGCCGCGCGCCGTCTCCTCCTGCGGGACAAATCGGGCTCCCTGGTCAGTCTGGGAGCGGCCTACGACGGCGCTGATTGGCTGGTGATGGGGGAATGGGTCTATGCCTTCAGCAACGGTGGGCTGACCAACCGGCACGGCGGTTATCTGACCGTTGGCTATCACTGGGAACGGTTCATGCCGCAGTTGACCATCGGCTACGTCAGCAGCCTCGCGCCGGATACCCGTAGCGCCAATCCGATCGCGCAGGGCATCCTGGACGAGATGTACCGGGGCAGCAATCAGGATCAGAGCCTGCTTGCGCTGGGCCTCAATTACTATGTCAACGATTCGGTGGCGGTGCGGGGGCAGGTCGACCTGATCCAGCCGCATCGCAACAGCAATGGACCTTACACCATGAACCAGACTTCCAAATACCGGATCGACCGGCCGGACCTGGAATGCCTCGTCAGCGTGTCGGTCGATTTTGTCTATTGATGGACGGCGATACTGAAGGAGGCGTGTAGTGGTTCGGCGCATGGAGATACCAAAAAATGGCCGACGATGACGATTTAGTAGCTTTTGTCGACGAAGAACCGCCTCAGGGAACCCACGCGGACGGGAGCGCTATGCCCTGTTGGCGGGTTTTGGTCGTGGACGACGACCCGGATGTCCACGAAACGACCAAGTTTGCCCTGCAGGGAGTCATCGTACACAACCGGCCGTTGCAGTTGCTGGATGCCTATACGGCGGCGGAGGGCCTGCAGGTGCTGGCGCATGAGCCGGATATCGCGGTGGTGCTGTTGGATGTGGTGATGGAAACCCAGGACGCCGGACTTCGTGCGGTCGAAGCGATTCGCAACGAACTGAAATTGCCCAACGTCCGCATCATCTTGCGCACCGGCCAGCCGGGTTACGCTCCCGAAATGGAAGCGGTCAGCCGCTACGACATTAACGATTACAAAACCAAGAGCGAGCTCACCCGGATCAAGCTGTTCACTGCCCTGACCGGCGCCATCCGGGCCTACGATCAATTGCAGCGCATCGAGGCGGGCCGGGCCGGGCTGGAAAAGATGGTCGAGTCCATCAACCGCTTCCTGGCACCGGACGGCCTGGGGGTGTTTGCCGAAGGTGTGATCCTGCAGATGGCCGGGACTCTGGGAATCGATCCGGGCGGGCTGATTTGCGTGGCGCGGATCGCCGACAACGGCGAGGAGCCCGAATATCGCGTGATTGCCGCTGCCGGTCGCCACGCCCGGCTGATCCACCAGCCCATGAGTGCCATCACCGACCCCGCCATTCATCAGAGTCTGGCCTGTTGCTTTCGGGCTCGCCGTACCCTGGTGGACGATCGCAGCCTCACATTGTTTTGCCCCGGTCGGGACGACCATGACTTTGCCGCCTACGCCGAGTGCGTTTCCGCGGTGCGCGCGGTGGATCGGCGCCTGATCGAGGTGTTCTGCTCCAACATCGGTTTGTTTGCCGAAAGCGTACGGCATATGGAAAAGCTGCAGGCGCTCGCTTATGGCGATCCGCTCACAGGATTGCCCAATGCCCATTACTTCCTGGAGCAGATCGACGCTGACCGTGGAGGCGCCCGGCAGGTGTTGGCGCTGCTCAGCGTGGACGACTTGGCCGGCACGGCCGAGGTGCTGGGTCCGGCCTATGGCGATCTGATGGTCAAGGCGGTCGCGCGGCGCTTGCAGGATGAATTGAACGGACGGGTTCTGTTGGCCCGTCTGGGCGGATGCAGCTTTGGCATATTCGGTCACGAACTGATTGTTCGTCCCGATTACCTGCGGTCCCTGTTCAGGCCGCGAGTGCCCGTGGACGATGTCGAACTGCCCTTGTCCATATCCCTGGGTCTGGTTCGACGTGACGACATGCCACAGGCTTGCGGTTCCGACCTGTTGCGCTTCGCCGAGTTGGCGTTGAAACAGGCCAAGAGGACCGAGCCCGGCCACTGGGTCTATTCTTCAAGACCGGCGGCCGGCGATATTCAGGCGGGCGGCATTGGTCTGCGAGACCTGCGACGGGCTTTGGCCGATGACGGCTTTGTCTTGCAATACCAGCCGCAGATCGCTCTCGCAACTGGCCAGGTGATTGGCGCGGAGGCCCTGCTGCGGTTGCGGCTTCCCGATGGCCGTCTGGCGAGGCCCCAGGAATTCATGGCGCTGGCGGAGCAGTCTGGCTTGATGGTTGACTTGGGTCGCTGGGTGCTGCTGTCGGCCTTGCAGGGTCTAAGGATGCTGCAATCGCAGCGGCTGGGCAATTTGCGCATGACTGTTAACGTGGCGTCCATCGAGTTCCGCCAGCCGGACTTCCTGGAGGCCGTCGATGATGCCCTGCGAGTGGCCGGGGTCATGCCGCATCAGTTGGAACTGGATGTTTGCGAGCCGGAGGGAACTGCCGGCGTGGACTTCTTGGCGCGCCGCATCCAGGCCTTGCGGGCTCGTGATATCGGCGTGGCGCTCGACGAATTCGGTGCCGGCAGCGGCGCGGTGTGTTCCCTCGATCGGTTGCGGCCCAATCGCCTGAAAGTTGCCCGCAGCGTGGTGGCGTTAGGAGAGTCTGCGCGTCTCGGCACGATTTTGCTCAGTGCCGGCAAGGAACTGGGGATGAGGGTGTTGGCGGAAGGCGTCGAAGATGCGCATTTGGCCGAATTGGTGGGCCGAATGGGTTACGACGACGCCCAAGGCTACCATTACGCACGGCCCATGTCGCTGGAAGATCTGACGAACTGGCTTAAATCCTGACTCCCCCGTTGGAAACTGGCCGTAAACGGCACATGGCGGCGGCTCCAACCCGTCGATGCGACCCATGAGCATCTCCATTCGCCGGTTGCCTGGTAACGGCGTTTCTCGGGCTTTCAGTCTCTCTTGCGCTCGTCAAACATCGCCCTGCCCAGACCGTTCCCAAGAGGTGACCGGCCTGTCCGGTCAGTTGGCAGGGATCGCCGGAGCGCTGGGCGAGGCGGTTTGAGGGGCCTGGTTGACCGCGAGCCAGGAATCGATGTCTTCCACGTCGCGCTGGGATAGGTTGCCGGCCCACAGGTGCAGGGCCACCAGCGCACGGATGTAGTCGTAGCGGGCCTTGGAATGTTCCACCTGGGCCTTCAGCAGGTTTTTCTTGGAATCCAGCAGGGCGGCGATGGTGGCGACGCCCAATTCATAGCTGCGGGCCTGGGCGTCGCGCGCCTTGCTGCGCGCGGCGGCCTCGCGGGCGGTGGAATCGATGCGGGAGCGCCCGGTCTGGGCATCGAGCCAGGCGCTGCGGGTCTGCTTCTCGATCTCCCGCAGCTTCTCGGTCTTTTTCTGCTGGACGATGTGGTACTCGGCGGTGGCTCCGCGCGCGGCGGCTTCAATGCCGCCGCCGGAATAGATCGGCACGTTGAGCTGCAGGCCGACCGAGGCCACGCTGTAGCGGGGCAGCTGGCGATTGTCGAAACCGCCGTTGTCGGCATAGGTTTCCGACAACTGCAGGCCCAATTGGGGCAGATGCTCCGCCCGGGCCGCGGCGATGGTCTTGCGAGCGGCTTCCTCGGCGTATTGAAAGCCCAGCAGGGTGGGGTGGCGGCGAACCGCCTCGGCCACCCACTGGTCGGCCTTGCCGGGTACCGGCGGCAGCTCGTCCATCCGTAGCGGGGCGATGTCGGGAACTTCCACCCCGGTCATTTCCCGCAGGGTTTCCAGCGCCTGGGCGTGGGCGTTCTGGGCTTCCAGTTCGCGGGTCTGCAGCGCCTGATAGTAGGCATCCACCTCATACAGGTCGGTGACCGGCACCAGTTGGCGTTCGCGCATTTTGCCGATGCGCTTCAGCTCGCTGGCGGTGAGTTCCTGCTCACCCCGCACGTAGCTGATTTCGTCGGCGGCCTGAAGGGTCCGAAAGTAGCGGTCGATCAGGTCGGCGGCGACCGCCATGCGGGCCGATTCGAAATCCTGCTCGGTCTGGTGAATGGCGGCCCGTGCGCCCTGCAAACGCAGAAAGCTGGGAACATCGAATAACGCCTGGCGTGCCTGGACGATACCACGGCTGCCTTCGTAGCCAGTGGAGGTGGTGGACGAAATGACGACAGTGTCGCCACCGAGGGTTCTTCCGCTCCGCTGGTTGAGCTGGCGCATCTCGTTCCATGACAGGTTGCCGGTAGCCATGATTTGCGGCAACAGCTTGGCCAGGACCTGATCCTTCTCGGCGGTGGCCTGCTCAACGGCGTACTCCTTGCCTTTCAACACCGGATGGCTGGCCAGGGTCTGGTCGTACAGCTCCGCCAGCCGGGCGGCATCGGTGTCGTTGGCCAGCAGCAGGGCGAGGGCTATGGTGGATAGGGCCTTCATGGCGACGTCAGTCCTCGATGAAGGAGCGGGCGAAGGTGTCGGTGAGGGGGCGCGAGAGGTATTGCAGCAGGGTGCGCTCGCCCGTGTTTATCAGAACCTCGGCCGGCATGCCGGGCACCAGGTCGAGGCGCTGCTTGGCGAGTTCGTCCAGTCCGGCCTGGGTCACCTCGACCCGCGCCAGATAATAAGGCGGAACTTCCGGGTTCTTCTCGTCCACCAGCCGGTCTGCCGACAGCGCGATGAGCTTGCCTTCCAATTTGGGAGTCTCGCGGGTCTTGAAGGCGCTGAAGCGGACCTCGGCGGTTTGCCCCAGTCTGACCCGGTCGATGTCCAGGGGCGACACCCGAGCTTCCAGGATCAGCCGTTCGTGCTGGGGCACGATGTCGAGAATGTGGCCGCCGGGTGGGATCACCGCGCCCAGGGTGTGGACCGTCAGCCCCATCACCATGCCGGCTTCCGGGGCCGTGACCACGGTACGCCGGACGGTATCCGTCAGCGACTGCAGTTTCTCCTTCAGTTCGAACAGGCTGGCCTGGACTTCCACCAGTTCTTTCGCCACTTCCCGCTGCAATTCCTTCTTGAGCTGGAGGATCTTCAGCTCGGTTTCGCTGATCTCCAGCTCGGTGGCGGCGATGTTGGACAACAGTTCGCCCTGTTGGCCTTCGCTTTGGGCCAGGTTGCGCTCCAGTTCGCGCACCTTCTGCTTTTCCACGTAGCCTTCCTTCAGCAGGCTATCGAAATCCGTCAGCTCGTCCTGGTAGGAGCTGACCAGCCGGTCCCGGCTCTGCTTCTGGGAGCGCAGTCCCTTGGCCTTGGCCTTGAGCTGTTCGATCTGGCGCTGGTGCAGGGCGATCTCGCCCTCGTGGGCGGACTTGCGCACCTTGAAGGTCTGGTCCTGGACCCGAATGGCGTCCTCGGCCCGCGGATCGGCGCGGTCGGCCAGCAAATCCGGCGGATAACGGACTTCTGGCAGGCCGTCGCGCTGAGCAACCAGTCGGGCCTCGCGGGCCGCGGCGATGTAGTACTGGCCTTTCAACACCTCCAACTGCGCCTTGGGCTGGGTATCCTCCAGCGTGATCAGCACCTGATCCCTCGTCACCGTATCGCCGTCCCGTACCGCGATGGATTTGACGATGCCCCCCTCCAGGTGTTGGACCTGCTTGCGGTAGGTTTCCACCGTGACCACGCCGGGGGCCAGCGCAGCGCTACTCAAGGGTGCCAGGGCCGACCAACCGCCGAACACGCCGAACACCAGTAGCACGACGAGCAGGCCGAGCCGGCGGAACGGTCGGTCGTCGCTACGCAGGGGCGGTGCGGCCGGCAGGGAGGAGGGGGTGCTTGCCATGAGGGTCTCAGGAGGGTCGGGCCACGGCGGTGGGTGCCGGCTGGGCCTGCTGTTGCGACAGGGCCTTGAGCACCTCCTCGCGGGGGCCATACAGGGCGGCTTGGCCGTTCACCAACATCAAAATCTTATCCACTTGGTTGAGCACGTTGCTGCGGTGGGTCACCACGATCACGGTGCGGCCCGCCTGCTTGAGGCCGGCCAGGGCGACCAGCAGGGCGGCGGCGCCGGCCTGGTCTAGGTTGGAGTTGGGCTCGTCCAGCACGATCACCTGAGGATCGCCGTAGAGGGCGCGGGCCAGCGCAACCCGCTGCTGCTGGCCGGCGGAAAGTGCCCCGCCGTTGCCGGCCAATCGGGTTTCATAGCCATCCGGCAAGTGCAGCACCAGGTCGTGGATGCCGGTGATGCGGGCCGCGGCGACCACCTTGTCCGGATCCACCTCGCCGAATCGGGCGATGTTTTCGTTGACGGTGCCATCCAACAACTCCACGTCCTGGGGCAGATAGCCCAGGGACTGGCCCAGCTGCTCCCGGTCCCAATGCTGAATCTCGGCACCGTCCAGCCGGATCGCGCCGCGGATCGGCGCGTAGATGCCGAGGATGGCCCGTGCCAGGGTGGACTTGCCGGCGCCACTGGGGCCGATGATGGCGACGCTGTCGCCGGGCTTGATCACCAGCCCGATTCCCTTGATCACCGGTTCGGCCGCGCCGGGCGGCGTGATCACGGCGTTCTCGATCAGGATTTCGCCGCGCGGCGCCGGCAGCCGCATGGGGGCTTGGCGCGCCGGGATCTCGCCGAGCAGTTGATTGAGGCGCCGGTAAGCTTCGCGAGCGGCGAAGAAGCCTTTCCAGCTGGCGATCATCAAGTCCAAGGGCGCCAGCGCCCGGCCCAGCAGGATGGATCCGGAGATCACCAATCCCGGGGTGATGTCCTTGTGGATCGCCAGATAGGCGCCGAGGCCCAGCACCAGCGACTGGATGGTCAAGCGGTAGGTCTTCACCAGGGCGCTGATCAGCCCGGCCTTGGCGCTGGATCGGCTCTGCAGGGCCAGCACGTTGGCCTGCTTTTCGTACCAGCGGGCGCGCACCCGCGGCAGCATGCCCATCACCTCGATCACCTCGGCGTTGCGCAGGTTGCGCTGGGTGTATTGGCTGGCTTCGATGGATTCCCGGTTGGCTTGGGCCAGGTCGGCG
>VEPB01000501.1 GCA_012026715.1 Methylococcaceae bacterium
AAGCTGGCCGAGTCGCTGTAAGCAATGTAGGGTGGGTTAGGTGCGCAATTCAGAGGACTTTCCGGTTACCAGAAGTCCCGGCGCGCACCGTAACCCACCGAGTGAATGAGCCAAGCCGAGCGTGCGCCTTAATCCACCGGCTTCGCTTCGTACAACAGGGACCCTTCCCGGCGGGAAGGGAAAAACAAGAACACGGGCCGATCAGGCCCAATGCCTTTCGACACAACCAACGCTTAGGAGAAACCCATGGCTCTCATATCCTTACGTCAGCTGCTGGATCATGCCGCCGAGCACAATTACGGCGTGCCCTCGTTCAACGTGAACAACATGGAACAGATGCACGCCATCATGGAAGCGGCCAAGGAAACCGACAGTCCGGTGATCGTGCAGGCGTCGGCGGGCGCTCGCAAATATGCCGGCGAACCCTTCCTGCGCCATTTGATGTATGCCGCGCTGGAGATGTATCCCGAGATTCCGCTGTGCATTCACCAGGACCACGGCGCCTCTCCGGCGGTGTGTTTCCGTTCCGTGCAGAGCGGATTCACCTCAGTGATGATGGACGGCTCGCTTAAGGAAGATGCCAAGACCCCGGCCAGCTACGAATACAACGTCGACGTCACCAGCAAGGTCGTTTCCCTGGCCCATGCCTGCGGCGTGTCCGTGGAAGGCGAACTGGGGTGCCTGGGCTCCCTGGAAACCCTGACCGCGGGCAAGGAAGACGGCGTCGGCGCCGAAGGCGCGCTGGATCACTCCATGCTGCTGACCGATCCGGAAGAGGCGGCCGACTTCGTGAAGAAGACCAAGGTGGACGCCCTGGCCATCGCCATCGGCACCTCCCACGGAGCCTACAAGTTCACCCGGCCGCCCACCGGCGACATCCTGGCGATCGAACGGGTCAAGCAGATCCACGCCCGCATCCCCAACACCCACCTGGTGATGCACGGTTCCTCCTCGGTGCCGCAGGACTGGCTGAAGATCATCAACGAATATGGTGGCGACATGGGCGAGACCTATGGCGTGCCGGTTTCCGAGATCGTCGAGGGCATCAAGCACGGCGTCCGCAAGGTCAACATCGACACTGACCTGCGCATGGCGTCCACCGGCGCGATGCGGAAGTTCTTCGCGGAGAACAAGAAGGAGTTCGACCCCCGCAAGTTCCTGGCGGTCGCCACCAAGGCCATGAAGCAGATCTGCAAGGATCGCTACGAGGCTTTCGGCACTGCCGGCAATGCCTCCAAGATTAAGCCGCTGAGCTTGGAGCAGATGACCGCCCGTTACGCCAAGGGCGAACTGGATCCGGTCGTCAACTGATCGATTCCCGGCGGCTGGCGGTTCATTCGCCGGCCGCCGCGCGATATTCGCGGAAATTGGTATGGGCACCTTGGTGCCCATATCCATTTTCGGGTTATGCAAGGAATATGGTGTGATCAGAAAAAGGCCTTTCGGATCATTAGGCTATCTGGATCATGGGGGCGGAGCCGGGCGTGGTGATTTTGACAGTCCCCATAGTTTCTCGGTATTATTGGCCGATTATGTCAGGCCGTTTACCGGAATATATCAATCCGTTGCAGTTTGCGGATCAGCGGCGGCGTCTCGAAGGAACGGTTCGTATCGACGGTCTGACGCGGCTGGTCGATGCGCTGATGAACACGGAAGGCGAGGTCACGGTTGATCTGGCATTCGGCAGGGACGGCCGTACCGCCGTGATCGCCGGGAGCATCGGGGCAGAATTGCAGTTGCAGTGTCAATGTTGCCTGGAAGTATTGCGCTGGCCGGTCTCGGCGACGGTCAGGCTCGGCGTGGTCGAATCGATCGATGCCGCCGGGCTGTTGTCGGAAGACTACGAACCTTTGGTGCTGGAAACAGAACAGATCGCCGTCGCCGACATCGTTCAGGACGAACTCCTGTTGGCGATTCCGTACTGTCCTCAACACCCCCAGTGCGGTGCCCCGGCTTCAACGGAGCGGCGGGACAAACCGGAACGCCCCAACCCTTTTGGTATTTTGGCTGACTTAATCAAGTAATATTTGGAGTTTTCAATGGCTGTTCAGCAAGACAAGAAATCCCGTTCGCGCCGCGGCATGCGGCGTTCCCACGATGCACTGACGGCCAAGGCGCTGTCGATCGATTCCACTACCGGCGAAACCCATCTGCGCCATCACGTCAGCCCCGATGGCTATTATCGCGGCCGCAAGATCGTGGCCACCAAGGATGACGCCGAGACCGGCGACGAGTAAGCCGCCGGGGCATGCGTTTTTCTGCGTAGCCAATTCGGCCTCGGGTCGACCTTGAACCATTTCCTGTCCATCACAGCCCGGCTGGTGTTTGCCCATGACTGATCGCTGCGTCATTGCGCTCGATGTAATGGGCGGGGATCACGGCGCCGCCGTGGTGATTCCGGCGGCGCTGGATGTGCTTCAGCGCAGTCCCGAAGTTTCCCTGATCCTGGTGGGGGACGAGGCGATGATCCGCAACGCCCTGGGGGAAGCCGCGGCGTCGCAGCGCATCGCCATCCGTCACGCCAGCGAAAAGGTGGAGATGCACGAAGCGCCGTCCAAGGCGCTAAGGGGCAAGAAGGATTCCTCCATGCGGGTCGCCATCGATCTGGTCAAGGAAGGAGCCGCCGATGCGTGCGTCAGTGCCGGCAATACCGGCGCGCTCATGGCCATCGCCAAGTTCGTGCTGAAGACCATCCCGGGCATCGACCGCCCTGCCATCATTGCCCCGGTACCGGCTCTCAAGGGTCACACCCATGTGCTCGATCTGGGCGCCAATGTGGATTGCACCGCCGAGCATCTGTGCCAGTTCGCGGTGATGGGCTATGAACTGGTGCGGGCGTTGGAGGGCAAGGAAAGCCCATCGGTGGGGCTGCTGAACATCGGCGAGGAGGAGATCAAGGGGAACGAACAGGTCAAGCGCGCCGCCAAGCTGATCGCCGATTCCCACATCAATTTCATCGGCTATGTGGAAGGCAACGACATCTATACCGGCGATGTGGACATCGTGGTCACTGACGGTTTCGTCGGTAACGTCGCGCTGAAGACTAGCGAGGGCCTGGCCAAGATGATCCTCCAGTTGATCCGCCAATCCTTCACCCGCAACCCGTTGGCCAAACTAGTGGGTCTGCTCGCCAGGCCGGTGCTGCAGCCGTTCCGCGAACGCATCGATCCGCGTCACTACAACGGCGCCAGTCTGGTCGGATTGCGCGGAATCGTGGTGAAGAGTCACGGCAACGCCGACCGCATCGCCTTCGCCAAAGCCATCGAAACCGCCCGGCAGGAAGTGGAGCACGCCGTGCTGCACCGCATCGGCGAACGGGTCGCGGAAGTCTTCGCCGCCAAGGAGAGCGCGTGAAATTGTACTCGCGCATCATCGGCACCGGAGGCTATCTTCCGCCCCAGGTGCGGACCAATCACGACATCGCCCGGATGGTGGACACCTCGGACGAATGGATCGTGGAACGCACCGGCATTCGGGAGCGACGGATCGCCGGCGAAGGAGACTCGGTGGCTTCCCTGGCCGAAGAGGCATCGCGCCGGGCGCTCGATGCCGCCGGCGTCGATCCGAAGACTTTGGACTTGATCGTCCTGGGGACCAGCTTGCCGGACCGCACCTTCCCCAGTACCGCCTGCCTGTTGCAGCAACGACTGGGAGCGCGCGGCTGCGGCGCCTTCGACGTGCAGGCGGCCTGTTCCGGTTTCATTTACGCCTTGAGCGTCGCCGACCAGTTCATCCGGGCCGGGTCGGCCAGGCGGATTCTGGTGGTCGGCAGCGAGATCAACTCCCGCGCGGTGGACTGGAATGATCGTGGCACCTGCATTCTGTTCGGCGACGGCGCCGGCGCCGTGGTGCTGGAGGCTTCCGAGGAAGCCGGCGTGCTGAGCACCCACATTCACGCCGACGGCTTTTATCAGGACCTGCTCTATCTGCCCAGCGCCGTCTCCCGGCTCAATGGCGAACATTGCCACATCCAGATGCACGGCAATGAGGTTTTCAAGGTCGCCGTAAACACCCTCGGCAGGATTGTCGACGAGACCCTGGCGGCTAACGGCCTGGCCAAGTCGGACATCGACTGGCTGGTGCCGCACCAGGCCAATATCCGCATCATCAGCGCCACCGCCAAGAAGCTGGGCATGTCCATGGACCGGGTGGTGCTCACCATCGAAGATCAGGGCAACACCTCCGCGGCTTCGGTGCCGTTGGCGTTTGACGCCGCGGTTCGCGATGGACGCATCCAGCCCGGCCAACTCGTGCTGATGGAAGCGTTCGGCGCCGGTTTTGCTTGGGGCTCGGCCCTGGTTCGTCTGTAATCTCACAATCCAAGAACAGCAAGAATGACAACGGTCGATCGCGGCCTCGCCTTCCTGTTTCCCGGCCAGGGATCCCAGGCGGTGGGCATGTTGGGGGAACTGGCGGATGAGCACGCCGAAGTTCGGCAGACTTACCAGGAAGCGTCCGAGGCCTTGGGTTACGACCTCTGGCAGGTGGTCGCCGAAGGCCCGAAGGAACGCCTGGACGCGACTGAAGTCACTCAGCCTGCCATGCTGGCGGCCGGAGTTGCCGCTTACCGAATCTGGTGTTCCCGCTCGCCGGTGCGGCCGGGCTGGATGGCGGGGCACAGCCTCGGCGAATACACCGCCTTGGTTTGCGCCGGCGCGCTCGGTTTCGCCGACGGAATTCGCCTGGTACGGGAACGAGGGCGCTTGATGCAGTCGGCGGTCCCGGCGGGAGTCGGGGCCATGGCGGCGCTGTTGGGGCTGGACGATGAACGCGTCATCGCCCTTTGCGCCGCTGCGTCGCCTCCGGAAGAGCCGGTGTCGGCGGCCAATTTCAATTCTCCGGGTCAGGTCGTCATCGCCGGTTCGGCTGCGGGCGTTCAACGGGCCATGGAGGCGGCCAAGGGGGAAGGCGCCAAGCGTGCCGTGTTGCTTCCGGTCAGCGTACCATCCCACTGCAGACTCATGGCGCCTGCCGCCGTTGCCATCAGAGCGGTTCTGGCCGCGACAGATGTTTCCGAACCGAGGATTAGCGTGGTCCACAACGTGGACGCGGCGGTCCATCCGGAGCCGGATCGGATCCGCGAAGTCTTGGAGCAGCAACTGTGCGGCTGCGTTCGCTGGACCGACTCGGTACGCGCCATGGCGGGGCAGGGGGTGGATCGCTTCGTCGAGTGCGGACCGGGCAAGGTGCTGATGGGACTGACCAAGCGCATCGTGGCCGAGGCCAAGGCCGAGGCCATCTTCCATCCGGATTCGTTAGAAAAGGCTTTAGGGCTCGTACAATGACTAAACAGACTGCAATCGTAACCGGCGCCAGCCGCGGAATCGGCCGCGCCATTGCCATGAGGCTGGCGCAGGACGGTCATAAGGTGATCGGTACCGCCACCACCGAGGCAGGAGCCGAGCAAATCGGCAAGGCGCTGGCGGAAGCCGGGCTGGACGGCTTGGGGCTGGTGCTGGACGTCACCGACGGCGAGGCGGTGGAAGCCTTCGTCAAGAAGGTGACCGACGACCACGGCGTTCCCACGATCCTGGTCAACAACGCCGGCATTACGCGCGACAACCTGCTGATGCGGATGAAGGACGAAGAGTGGGACATCATCCTGCAGACCAATCTGACCTCGGTGTACCGCATGTCCAAGGCCTGCCTCAGGGGCATGACCAAGGCGCGTACCGGGCGCATCGTCACCATCACCTCGGTGGTGGGCGCTTCCGGCAACGCCGGCCAGACCAATTACGCCGCAGCCAAGGCAGGGGCGGTGGGCTTCACCAAGTCACTGGCGAAAGAAGTCGGTTCGCGCAACATCACCGTCAACGCGGTGGCACCGGGCTTCATCGACACCGACATGACCAAGGACTTGCCGGACGAGATCAAGAAGAACCTTCTGGCCAACATCCCGCTGGGCCGCCTCGGCAGTTCGGAAGAAATCGCCGCGGCGGTTTCGTTCCTGTGTTCGGCGGGGGCTTCCTACGTGACCGGCGAGACCCTCCACGTCAACGGCGGAATGCTGATGGCATAGGCTTTTGCGGCGTCGAAAGGCGTTCGCCAAAGCGTTTCCTCACGGAAAAGATCGTGCTATCGTTAGCCGCCCAAAAATCCGGACCGGGCGTCTGGTCGGCCGCCAAGAAAACAATAATAGAGTCGCTACGCGCCCCATCTGTGGGGATTCCTTTAACTTCTGACTTTTAGATTCAAGCGTAAACATTGAGGAAACAAAATGAGTGACGTCGCAGAGCGTGTTAAGAAGATCGTAGCCGAGCAGTTGGGGGTCAAGGAGGAGGTTTCCAACGAAGCTTCATTCGTGGATGATCTCGGTGCCGATTCCCTCGACACGGTAGAGCTTGTTATGGCTCTGGAAGAAGAGTTCGAGTGTGAGATTCCGGACGAGGATGCCGAGAAGATCACCACCGTCCAACAGGCCATCGACTATATCGAAAGCCACGTCTAACGCTTGTCCCCTGCGCCTCTCGGGGATTGTCTTCCCGAGGGGCGTTCGTTTGTCATGTTCTTCTTCCGGATACGATCGTGAGCAAAAGACGTGTCGTGATCACGGGCCTGGGCGCGGTATCCCCGGTCGGGCTCACAGTAGCGGCTGCCTGGGAAAGCGTGCTGGCCGGCAAAAGCGGGATCGGCATGATCGAGCATTTCGACGTGTCCGAGTTCTCCTCCCGCATCGGCGGCTCGGTTTGGGGCTTTGACGCTAACCAATACATACCGGAAAAGGAAGCCAAGAAAATGGATGTCTTCATCCATTACGGCATGGCGGCCGGTAGCCAGGCTTTCGAGGATTCCGGCCTGGCCGTCACCGAGGCCAATGCCGACCGCATCGGCGCGGTGATCGGTTCGGGCATCGGCGGCATCACCGGTATCGAGAACGGTCACAACGCTTTCCTCAAGGGTGGGCCGCGCAAAATCTCGCCGTTCTTCGTCCCCAGCAACATCATCAACATGATTTCCGGCAACCTGTCCATCAAGTACGGGTTGCAGGGGCCGAATTTCGCCATCGTCACCGCCTGCGCCACGGCCACCCACTGCATCGGCGATGCCTATCGCCTGATCCAGTACGGCGCCGCCGATGCCATGGTGGCGGGAGGGGCCGAGATGGCGACATCCCCCACCGCCCTTGGGGGTTTCGCCTCGGCTCGGGCGCTGTCCCGGCGCAACGACGAGCCCCACTTGGCCAGCCGGCCGTGGGACCGCGACCGCGACGGCTTCGTGCTGAGCGACGGCGCCGGAGTGCTGGTGCTGGAGGAGTTGGAACACGCGAGGGCGCGCGGCGCCAGGATCTACGCGGAGGTCATCGGCTACGGGCTGAGCGGCGATGCCTACCACATGACCCAGCCGCCGGAATCCGGCGAGGGCGCGGCGCGCTGCATGAAGCACGCGCTGCGTGACGCGGGCTTAAATCCGGACCAGATCGACTACATCAATGCCCACGGCACCTCGACCCCTGCCGGCGATATCGCGGAAACCCTGGCCATCAAGTCGGCCATGGGCGATGCGGCCCGGCGGGTCGCCATCAGTTCCACCAAGTCCATGACCGGTCACATGCTGGGTGCCGCCGGCGGCATCGAGGCGGTGTTTTCCGCCCTGGCGCTGCGGGATCAGGCGATACCGCCGACGATCAACCTGGACAACCCCGATCCGCAGTGTGACCTGGATTATGTGCCGCACACCGCGCGGCAGGCCAAATTGGACATCGTGATGTCCAATTCCTTTGGCTTCGGCGGTACCAATGGGACGCTGATCTTCAAGCGCTTCAGCTGACCGACGCCCCCGGACGCGGGGGCTTCCATCCATCGCCGGCCGACGACATGCCATGCTGCTGGTTAACGGCGCTGTGACCCGCTCCATCGACGCCCTCGACCGTGGCCTGCACTACGGTGACGGCGTCTTCACGACGCTTCCGGTGCGCCGGGGCGTTCCGCTGTTCCTGGAAGAGCATCTGGATCGTCTCAGCCGCGACGCGGCGCAGCTATACCTGCCATGTCCAGACCGAGAACTGCTGCAACTGGAGGCCCGCCGGCTCGCTGAGAGTCAGCCGGACGCGGTGTTGAAGATCCTGCTGACCCGCGGGACGGGGGGGCGTGGTTATCAGTGCCCTGATCCGGCCGTGCCGACCCGGGTACTGGCGTTGTATCCCCTTCCAGATTACCCGGCGAGCTGCTCCGCTGAAGGCGTCCGGGTGGGTGTCTGTGCGACCCGGCTCGGGCATAATCCGGCTTTGGCCGGGGTCAAGCACCTCAATCGCCTGGAACAGGTGCTGGCGCGCCGCGAGTGGAGCGGCAGCGAGGTCCGCGAGGCCTTGATGTGCGACCAGGACGGTTTCGTGGTCGAAGGGGTCATGAGCAATCTGTTTTTAGTTCAATCCGGGAAATTGTTGACGCCCTTACTGGATCGCTGCGGGGTGCGGGGCGTCATGCGCGCACGTGTCATGCGGGTGGCCGCGGAATTCGGGCAGGGGGTGGTGGAGGGGCGTATCGGCCTCGATCAGGTCCGGGCCGCCGATGAGGTTTTCTTGACCAACAGCCTGATCGGCATATGGCCGGTGGCGGAATTCGATGGACGCCGGTACCCGCCGGGGCCTCACAGTCGAGCCTTGATGGAAGCGCTAGGGAGGTTGGGCGCACAATATGAGGCGGCGGCATGTCGCGCCTGATCGGCATCCTCATCCTGGCGTTGAGCTTCGCGATCGGCTGGCTGTGGATGGACTACCAGCAGGCGGTGGAACATCCATCCGAAAACCGGGAAGCGGTGAGCTTCGAGATTCCCAAGGGGGCCAGTCTGCGCGCCATTTCGGCCGAATTGCGCGATCGGCAGATCATCGCCAAACCCCATTGGTTCATCCTGCTGGCCTACCTGGACGGCAGCGCCACCAAGCTCAAATATGGCGAATACGAGATTTCGCCCGGGCTTTCCATGCGCTCGATGCTGGCGCTGTTCGTCAGCGGCAAGCTGCGCCAGCATAGCTTGACCCTGGTGGAAGGCTGGCGATTTACCCAGGTGCTCGCCGCCCTGGCGGCACAGCCCGCGTTACAGCATAGCCTCGACGGACGCAGCCCGGCGGAGGTGATGGCGGCCTTGGGCGCGCCGGGCGAAGATCCGGAAGGCCGATTCTTCCCGGATACCTATTTCTTTACCAAGGGAACGCCGGATGTGGACGTGCTCAAGCGCGCCTATCGCAAGATGCAGACGGTGCTGGATGCCGAATGGCTGGGCCGGGCCGCGGGGGGGCCGCTGCGTTCGCCTTATGAAGCGCTGATTCTGGCGTCCATCATCGAGAAGGAGACTGCCCGCCCGGACGAGCGGCCCCAAATCGCCGGCGTGTTCAGTCGGCGTTTAAGCAAGGGTATGCTGCTGCAGACCGATCCCACGGTGATCTATGGGCTGGGGACTGAGTTTGACGGCGATATCCGAAAGGATGACCTGCAGCGGGATACGCCCTATAACACCTATGTCCGACCTGGGCTACCGCCGACGCCCATCGCCATGCCGGGCTCCGCGGCGCTGCACGCGGCGCTGCATCCAGCCGAGGGCGATGCGCTGTACTTCGTGGCGCGCGGCGACGGTTACCATCAGTTTTCCAGTTCCCTCGACGACCACAACCGGGCGGTCGAACACTACCAGAAGAGCCATGTCCGCTAAGTTCATCACCCTGGAAGGCGGGGAGGGGGTAGGCAAGACCACCCAGATCGCCGCCGTCTGTGAGTTCCTGGAGCAGCGCGGGATTGCCTGCGTAGCCACCCGCGAACCGGGGGGGACGCCGGTCGGCGAACAGATTCGCGGCGTGCTCCTGGGGAACCACGTCATCGCTCCAGAAACCGAGTTGCTGCTGTTGTTCGCGGCTCGCGCCCAGCATTTGCAGGAGGTGATACGGCCCGCCCTGGCGAAAGGACACTGGGTGGTGTGCGACCGCTTTACCGATGCCAGCTTCGCCTATCAGGGCGGCGGGCGCGGAGTCGCGGAAGGCATGATCGAGGCATTGCAAGCCCAGGTCCAGGCTGGATTGCAGCCCGCCCTCACCTTGTTGCTGGACGCGCCGGTGGAAATCGGTCTGGCCCGCGCCAAACGACGAGGACCGGCGGACCGGTTCGAGCAGGAAACCGTGGCGTTTTTTCAGCGGGTCCGCGCCGCGTATCTGGCGCGTGCCGAACGCTGGCCGGGGCGGATGCGGGTGATCGATGCGTCGGGGACTCCGGAGCAGGTGAAGGCGGGAGTCATCTCCGAACTGGAGCGGTTCTGCCCATGAGCGAGGTACTCGGCACTTATCCATGGCTGCGGGAAGGCTGGTCGCGGCTGCAGGCCTACCTGAATACCGGCAGAGTGCCACAGGCACTGCTGATGACGGGGGCTGCCGGTATCGGCAAGCGGCATCTGGCGTTGCTGCTGGCCCAGCGGTTGCTATGCCGGGCGCCGGGGGAGTTCGGATGCGGCCACTGCGCCAGTTGCGCCTTGATCGCTGCCGGCACCCATCCCGATCTGATCCAGGTGGGACCCGTCGAGCCCGGCAAGCCGATCACCGTCGATGCGATTCGGGGCCTGATCGCGACCTTGGGACTCAAGCCTCAATATTCCGGTTACCGGGTGGTGATTCTGGCGCCAGCCCATCAGATGAATGTGAATGCCGCCAACAGCTTGTTGAAGACGCTGGAAGAGCCGGAGCGTCACACGGTCATGTTGCTGCTGAGCGAGCAACCTGCCCTGCTGCCGGCCACCATCGCCAGTCGGTGCCAGCGCTTCGCCCTGTCCTTGCCAAGCCGGGACGCGGTATTGGAGTTTTTGTCCGCGCACGGTCAGGCCGCACAGGCGGAGGTGCTGTGGAGCATCGCCGGCGGAGCGCCGCTTCGAGCCCTGGAATTGGCCGGCTCCAGCGTTGTTGAAATCCGCGCCGGCTTTTTCGCCGACTGGTCTGACCTGGCCGCAGGGCGGGAACAGCCGGCGACGGTGGCGGAAAAATGGGCCAAGTCGGCTTTGGACGAGTTGGCGGACTGGATGTTGTCCTGGACCGGCGACCTGATTCGCCTCAAGAGCGACCCGCATTGCCGTCGTCTGGACAACCCCGATCTCTCCAAAAGCTTGCAAGCCCTCGCTGCCCGATTACACTTAACGGCGGTCTTCGATTATCTTGATCGACTCAATCACGCGCGCCGGCTGCTGTCCGGACAGGCAAACCGGCAACTGCTGTTGGAGGAGTTGCTGATCCGCTGGGCGTGGCTGGCTCGTTCACCCCCGTAACACACGGAACCGCCCATGAGTGAAATCCCAGGCGCCGCGCGGCAAGGCATCCTGTCCCTAACCATCCGGGACAAGAACGCGCTCTATGCGGCCTATATGCCCTTCATCAGGAACGGCGGCCTGTTCATTCCCACCAGCAAGACCTATCAACTGGGGGACGAGGTGTTCATGCTGCTCAACTTGATGGAAGAAACCGAGCGTATCCCGGTTGCCGGGAAAATCATCTGGGTTACGCCCAAGGGAGCCGAGGGCTACCGCTCCACCGGGATCGGCGTGCAGTTCAGCGATCAGGACGGCGGCCAGACCCGCGCCAAGATCGAGAACTACCTCGCCGGCGCCCTTGAATCGGATCGTCAAACCCATACCATGTAGGCGACCTTCCGCGCCGCCCCGACTGTCCCATTGACTGCGCCCTGCATCCGGCGCACCGCGCTACGTTCCCATGCTCATCGACTCCCATTGCCACCTGGACCGTCTGGATCTTTCTCCTTACGACAACGACTTCGGCCGCTTCATGGAACACACCGGCCAGCGATTGAAGCACATGCTGTGCATCGCCATCCGCCTGGAAACCTATCCGGCCATGCTGGATCTGGTGGGTGGCTACGATGCGGTTTCGGTTTCAGTCGGGGTGCATCCCAACGAGCATGACTGCCGGGAACCGGGCGAAGACGAATTGGTGGAACTGGCGCGCCATCCCAAAGTGGTGGCCATCGGCGAAACCGGACTGGACTATTTTCGCAGCGAAGGCGACTTGGGCTGGCAGAAAGAGCGTTTCCGCACCCACATCCGGGCGGCGCGGCGCGCCGGGAAACCCCTGGTCATCCATACCCGCGAGGCGCGGACCGATACGCTGGCGGTGTTGAAGGAAGAGGGCGCGGATCAGGTGGGCGGGGTATTCCACTGCTTCACTGAGGATTGGGAGACCGCCCGGCAGGCGCTGGATTTGGGGTTCTACCTGTCGTTTTCCGGCATCGTCACCTTCCGCAATGCCGAGCAAATCCAGGAGGTGGCGCGGCGGGTGCCGGACGACCGCTTCCTGGTGGAGACCGATTCGCCCTATCTGGCACCGATCCCGCATCGGGGCAAGCCCAACTATCCCCATCACGTCGTGCACGTGGCCGAGTTTGTCGCCGCCCTGCGGGGCCAGGCGCCCGACCGGATCGCCGCGCAAACGACCGCCAATTATGACCGGCTGTTCGGCCGCGACTGAATGGCCTCAATCGAGGAAACGGCGGACCAGGTCGCCGTACTCATCGATGCGGCGGTCGCGCAGGAACGGCCAGATTCGGCGGACGTTTTCCGAGCGTCTCAGATCCACTTCCGTAAGCAGAATTTCTTCACGCTGGTGGTCCGCCAGCGATAGCAGTTCCCCTTGCGGTCCGGCGACGAAGCTGTGGCCCCAGAAGTCGATCCCGCTCCCCTTGCCGTTGGCGCTGGCTTCGTGGCCGATCCGATTGCAGGCCAGCACCGGCATGCCGTTGGCGACCGCATGGCCGCGTTGCACCGTGATCCAGGCATTGACCTGGCGTTGTTTTTCGTCGTCCGGATCTTCCGGATGCCAGCCGATGGCGGTGGGATAGATCAGCAGTTCGGAGCCGGCCAGGGCCATGAGCCGGGCCGCTTCCGGATACCATTGATCCCAGCACACCAGGATGCCCAGCTTGCCGAGCGAGGTCTCGATGGGTTTGAAGCCCAGGTCGCCGGGGGTGAAGTAAAACTTCTCCGAGTAGCCTGGATCGTCCGGGATGTGCATTTTCCGGTAAATGCCCGTCAGGCTGCCGTTCTTGTCCAGGACGACCGCGGTATTGTGGTAAAGCCCCGGCGCTCTTCGCTCGAACAGCGAGCCGACGATAACCACCCGCAGCTGGCGGGCCAGATGGCCCAGCTGCTCGGTGGTAGGGCCGGGTATGGATTCGGCCAGGTCGAAGCAAGCGGTGTCTTCCACCTGGCAGAAGTAAGGTCCCAGATGGAGTTCCGGCAGCACGATCAACTGGGCACCGCGGACGGCGGCTTCGCGGATCAGCTTGACGGACAGCGCGAAATTCTCCTCGCGGCTGGCTCCGCAAGCCTGCTGGATGAGGGCGACAGGTAAACGGTTAGTCATGATTGGAACCCAGGGGAACGGACGAGGGAAACTGCATGGTCATGCAATGGATGCTGCCGTACTGATGGATCAGGGGGGTGGCAGGGATGGCGACCAGTTCGCGATCGGGGAAGCAATCCGACAAACGCTCCAGTGCGACGCGGTCGTTGGGGTCGCCGTAAACCGGAACCAGAACGGCGCCATTGATGATGAGGAAGTTGGCGTAGGTCGCGGGCAGCCGCCGACCTTCTTCGTCGAAAACGGGGCGAGGAATGGGCAGCGGAACCAGACGGTAGCCGGATCCGGAGGACGATCTGAAGCGTTCGAGTTCCTGTTCCATGGATTGCAAATCTCCGTATAAGGGGTCGGCCGGGTCGTCACAGGCCGTATAGGCAATGGTTGCAGTGTCGCAGAAGCGGGCCAGGGTGTCCACGTGGGCATCGGTGTCGTCGCCTTCGGCATGGCCGTGATGCAGCCATAGAACACGATCGACACCGAAATGTTCCGCAAGTCGCGCCTCAATGGCCTGACGATCCCATTGCGGGTTGCGATTGGGGTTGAGCAGGCAGCGTGCGGTGGTCATCAGGGTGCCGCAGCCGTCGGTTTCCACGCTGCCGCCTTCCAGCACCATGTCGACGGACTGTAGCGGCGTGCGCGGAAAAATGCCGGTGGCATGTAGCCGCGCGGCCAGCATCGCATCGTCGCCACAGTCGTACTTGCCGCCCCAGCCGTTAAAGCGGAAATTCAGCAGCGTGGCACCGGTGGCGGTTGCTACGCTGATCGGGGCGGTGTCACGCACCCAGACGTCGTCGTATGGCAACTCCACCAAGGTGACGCGCAGGAGGTCCACGCATCTCCCAAACAGCGTGGTCTCGACGTGGCGGCGGTGTTCGCGGTCGCGGCAGGCAATCACCAGCGGCTGGCGGGCGGCAATGGCTTTGGCGATCTGGCAGTAAGTGGCTTCGACGGCTTCGAGCCAGGGGCTGAAATCTCCGGATTCATAGGGCCAGGCGATGAGCACGGCGGATTGATCCGCCCATTCCGGCGGAAAATGGGTGGCGGAAGACATAGGAGTCGTTCGATGGCTTCGGGAAACCGGGCATTATAAAGGGGGCCAACCCCGATGAATACGTTAACCGCAACGACAGCAGGGGTGATTGGCCGGCGACTCGGAGCTCTCAGCTTCAGCTTTGCGATCACGCCCGGATGCAATAAAATGGCCGTTTCCGCCAAGGTGTGATCGATTGCGGCGCTGCCGGTCTTGACCACCGCGGGATCTGCGCCCAGCGCTGGATCGGTTTGCTCGCTAAATCACTCGGTCTGTCTCTACTTGTTTCCATCTTTCTGCCCGCGGTTGGTTAGCGCCGTTCGCCTCGTCTCGCTGGCGATGCTGTCCTTGTTCGCCGCCGATGGGCTTGCCGCCGACCGCTTCATCGTCCTGTCGTATCACGACGTGAGGGATGTCGTGGAGCGCGATGCCCGTGCCGGTCAGACTGCCGTCGGCACCGAGCGTCTCGCCGCGCACTTCCAATGGCTCAAAGACCACGACTACCACGTGGTCAGCGTCGATCAGGTGCTGGCGGCCCATGCCGGCAAGCATCCGTTGCCGGAGCGGGCGGTCCTGCTCAGTTTCGACGACGGCTATGAGGGCGTCTATTCCAAGGCCTTTCCTCTGCTGCGCCGCTACGGTTATTCCGCCATGGTGGCCTTGGTGGGATGTTGGCTGGATGGGACTTGTCCGGTCGGCGACGGTTCGCGGCCCGCAGACGGCCTGATGACGCTCACCCAGTTGCGGGAACTGATCGATTCCGGCCTGGTGGAGATGGCATCCCACAGCTATGACCTGCACCGCGGTTTGCTGGGCAATCCCCAGGGCAACGAGCAGCCCGCCGGGGTGACCCGCCGCTATGACGCAGCCGGAAGGCAATACGAGGCCGATGCGTCGTACCTGGCGCGCATCCGTGCGGACATGAAGCGAAGCTCCGACGTCATGTGGCGGATGCTCCACGTGCGTCCGAGGGCAATCGTCTGGCCTTATGGAGAAACCAATACACCGTTGGTTGAGGCGGCGCGGGATGCCGGGATGACCATGAGCATGGTCCTGCGGGATGGCGACAACGCCGTCGCCGATCTTTCCGCCGTGCGGCGCATGCTGGTCACCGATAACCCGGACGTCGAGGATTTCGCCCGCATGGTCACGACTCAACGGGTGGGTGACCGCCCCCTCCATGTCGTGCATGTGGACATGGATTACCTCTACGATCCCGATCCGGCCCAGACCGAGCGGAATATCGGCGCGCTGCTCGACCGCATTCAAGGGATGCGGGTCAATACGGTTTACCTTCAGGCTTTTGCCGATCCCGACGGCGATGGCAATGCCGAAGCCCTGTACTTTCCCAATCGGCACTTGCCGGTTCGGGCGGATTTGTTCAACCGTGTCGCCTGGCAGTTGCTGACGCGGGTCCGGGTGAAGGTCTACGCGTGGATGCCGGTGCTGGCCTTCCGACTCGACGTGCCCGACGGCTGGTTCGTTCATGAATGGCGCAACGGTGAGCGCAAGCTGGCCGGTCACATCTACAAGCGGCTGTCGCCGTTCAATCGCGATGCCCGCCGGATGGTCGGGGAAATCTACGAAGACCTGGCCAAGCATTGCAGCTTTAACGGCGTTTTGTTCCATGACGACGCCATCCTGTCAGACTATGAGGATGTCAGTCCCGCCGGCATGGATTGGCTGCGCCGCACCGGCCAGTCGAGCCGTATCGAGCGCTTGCGCGCCACCCCCGCGGCGCGCCTGGATTGGGCGCGCCACAAGACCGCGGCGCTCATCCGGTGGACCGATTATCTGACCGAACGGGTCCGCTACTATCGGCCAGACATCAAGACCGCCCGCAACTATTACGCCTTGCCATTGCTTCAACCCGACAGCGAGGAGTGGTACGCGCAGTCATTGGAAAGCGCTCTGGCCGGCTACGACTACGTGGCCGTGGAGGCCATGCCGTTCATGGAGAAGGCGGACGATCCCCAAAGCTGGCTGGGTGAGCTGGTGCGGCAGGTGGCCCGGCGGCCGGGCGGGTTGGCCAAGACCGTGTTCGAACTGCAGACCGCAGATTGGGAGAAGCGCACCCCCGTTCCCATGGAGGTCTTCCTCGACCAACTGAAGTGGGTGCAACGGCAGGGCGCCGTTCATGTGGGCTACTACCCCGACGATGTATTCCTGGACCACCCGCGCCAGGAGGACATGGAACGGGTCTTCGCGCTGCCACGGTTTCCCTGAACGTTGGGCCGGATGATGCTGGAATCGGCGGTTGGACGTGCCCGAGAGAGCGGTTACCAGGCTGGCTGGCCAGGCGCGACTAGCGCTAAGGCCGTCCCCTGTAAGGAAGGGTCGCGACTAACCGACCGGTTAATGCGATTGGAGGAGCAACGCCGCCAGGCGGCTGGGGAACCGCGCGATCGGGCAGGTACCGGCCTCGCCCGACCGGTGAGATTCAATTTCCAAAGATTTTCCAATCATCACCATCACTTGACTACCCAATTAAGCGGTCAGCGGCCGTTTCTAGGATGATTGATCAAACTGTGGTCTTGCCGCCTGCCAGGAGAATGCCGGCGAACGTCGACGAATGGCAGTCCTGGCTGGGCCTGTTGAGCGATCTGCTGCAGACCCTGCGGCTCAAGACCGCCTATTTGTGGTCGGGATTGGAAGACTGGCTGGGACAAGTTCCCTGGCTTTCCATTGCCGATGGCCTGTCTGGATTCATTTTCTACTATCCCCTGGCCATGGCCTATGTGTGGATGCTGGGGGCGATCCTGTACTATTTCCTGTGGGAGCGGCGCGACGGTGCCACCGTCGACAACCTGCCGGAGCTCGGAGAATATCCGCCGGTGTCCATTCTGATACCCTGCCACAACGAAGCCGGCAACATCCGGGAGACCATCGAATACCTGCTGCGGCAGCGCTATCCGGATTTTGAAATCGTCGCCATCAACGACGGCAGCCGCGACAACACCCTGGCCATTCTCCAGCGGTTGGCGGACCAGTATCCGCAGCTTAGGGTGGTGCATCTCGACACCAACCAGGGCAAGGCCATGGCCTTGC
>VEPB01000453.1 GCA_012026715.1 Methylococcaceae bacterium
AGCTTGGATCGCGCTTGAGGAACTTGACCAGAGGGGGGGTGGCCACAATACTTCAAGTCTCCCCTGCGTCTAAGGCAATTTAATCGTTTCCCGCCTAACCGTGGGGCGTTGGAGGGAATACCTTGCTGCAGGTGGAACGCATGCCTGACGATTCCAGGTCGACCATTCTCATTGTCGACGACAACCCCGATAACCTCATGGTCCTCAGCGAACTGCTGATGCCGGACTACCGGGTGAAGGCTGCCACCACCGGGGAAAAGGCGTTGCGCATCGCACGTGCGGAGCCGGCGCCCGATCTGGTGATGCTGGATGTGATGCTGCCGGATCTGAGCGGATATGAAGTGTTCGGCAGGTTGAGGGAGCATCCCGTATCGGCCGAAATCCCGGTCATTTTCGTAACGGCCATGGACAGCATCGAGGCCCAGGTTCAGGGGTTGGATGCGGGGGCCGTCGATTACATCACCAAACCCATCGTGCCTTCGCTGGTGCTGGCGCGGGTCCGCACCCAACTGGATCTGAAACTGGCGCAGGATCGGCTCCGCGGCCAGAACGCCTGGCTGGAAGCCGAAGTGGAGCGCCGCCTGGCCGACAATGAGCTGATCCAGACCGTCAGCATTCGGGCATTGGCGCATCTGGCGGAAACCCGTGATCCGGAGACCGGCAATCACATTCTGCGGACCCAGAGTTACGTCTACGAACTGGGCCAGATTCTTTGCCGGCATGCTGCGTTTTGCCGGATCATGGACGATGCCTACATCAGTTTGCTGACCCGCTCGGCGCCCCTCCACGACATCGGCAAGGTGGGCATTCCTGACCATATCCTGCTCAAGCCGGGGCCATTGAGTCCGGACGAGTGGGTGATCATGAAAACCCATGCGCGCCTTGGCTACGACGCCATCGAGTTGGCCGAGCGCGATGCCGAACGGCCGGTGGCGTTTCTGTCCCTGGCCAAGGAGATCGCCCGCTGGCATCACGAGCGCTGGGACGGCGGCGGATATCCCGATGGCCTGGCGGGGGAAGACATTCCGCTGTCAGCCCGGATCATGGCCATCGCGGACGTGTTCGACGCTCTGATTACCCCCCGTCCGTACAAGCCCACCATCTCCTTCGACAACGCCCGCGAAATCATTGCCGCCGGCCGCGGCAGCCATTTCGATCCGGCCGTCGTGGATGCTTTTCTGGAGACCTATGAGCGCTTCGTGGCCATCGCCGTCAGGCATCGAGACGCACCGTGAGCTCTGCGCTCAACCTTGCTCTGCGCCGCGGCATCCTCCAGGTGGTGTTGCTCTATGCCGCATTTGGGGCGATGTGGATTCTGTTGTCGGACAAGGTCTTGGAATGGCTGACGGGCGACGCTGCGGTGCTGGCCCTGGCGAGTACCGTGAAAGGCTGGGCGTTCGTGGCGGTTTCTTCGCTGCTGTTGTACGGCGGCTTGCGCCGCTTGGTGGGAACCGCCGCCGAGCGGCCGCAGCCGCTGCCAGGACTGCCCGGCACGATGATCGCGGTGATGGCGACCGTTATCATCCTCTTGGTCGGGCTCGCCATCCACAGCAACAGCAAGCGTCAGGCGGCGATGGAAATGGCGCGGCTGGAGGCCGTTGCCGACGTTAAGGCTGGCCAACTGCACGATTGGTTCAGGGAGCGACAGGGCGATGGCGAGTTCATCCGCACCAGTACCTTCTTCGCCGAGTTGTTCCAGCAATGGCAGGAGCAAGGCGATGCGGAAGCGGGCCGGCGCCTGCAGAAACGGCTGCAGGAATTGCGGGACGCTCACGGATATTCCGCTGTCAGGTTGCTGAATTCGGATGGCGGCACGCTCTGGTCCAGCGACATCGACGCGCTCGACTCAGATCCGGAATTGCAGGAACAGGTCCGCACCGCCGCCCGGCAGGGACGCGTGCTGAACGTGGCGCTCCGCGGCGAACGTGGCGTCAGGGCCTGGTTCGCTTTTCTGGTCCCGATTGCGTTGGTCGAGCCGCATTCCATCGTCGCGTTGCTGGCGACGCCGTCCGAAACGTTCAGCCGTACCCTGAGAGATTGGCCGCTGTCCGATATCAGGGGAGAGAGCCTTTTGTTTCGGCGTGAGCGGGATCGGGTTCAACTCTTCAGCGATCCCGATTTGACCGTTCAGCAGCAGGTTCCGGCCAGCGCCTGGCCCTGGCGTGAAGGCGTATCCGGTGCCGTCCAGACGGTTACGGATGGCAGCGGCGAGGAATGGATTGGCGTGGCGCGGCCCGTGCCCGATACGGACTGGTGGTTGCTTGCCAGGATGAACCGCGCGGAGATCGACGACGCATCAGCGAAGGACGCATGGTGGATCGCCCTGGGAGGGGGGCTGTTACTGTTTACCGGCGTGGTGGTGTTGATGCTCCAGCGCCAACGTGAGCAATTGGCTGTGGTCGAGGCCGTTCGGCAGTCCCAGGACGAGCGCTTGCGTGCCTTGCAATTGCTCGGTGCCGTCGCCGATGCATCGGAGGACGCGATCTTCGCCAAGGATTGCGATGGTCGTTATATCCTGTTCAACCGGGCTGCCAGCAATATCGTTGGCAAGTCCGCCGAGCAGGTGCTTGGCCGGGACGATCGAACCCTGTTTCCTCCCGATCAGGCCCAGATCTTGATGCGGGTCGATCGCGACGTCGTTCGGGAAGGCCGCCAGATCAGTCAGGAGGAAGCGTTGGATACAGCCTGCGGGAAGCGGGTATTTTTAGTGGTCAAAGGGCCGCTTCGCGATGAGTCCGGGCGGATTTCAGGAATCTATGGCATTTCCCGCGACATCACCGCCCGCAAGGAAGTGGAGGAAGCCATGCGGCGCCAAGCCGAACTGGTGCGGCGTTATCTCGATACCGTCCAGACCATCGTGGTGGCGCTCGACCGCGACGGACGAGTCAGCATGATCAATCGGGCCGGGCTGGATCTGTTGGGCTACTGCGAAGCGGAACTGCTCGGCGCGGATTGGTCCTCCGTCTGCCTCCCCCAGTCGGCGGGGCGGGATGCGGTCTGTTCGGTATCCCAGAGCCTCGTGGCCGGTGCCCTGGAGCCGGCCGAAAATTTCCGCAATTGGGTGCGCTGCCGCGACGGACGTCTTCGATTGATTGCCTGGCACAATGCATGGCTGACCGACGAAACCGGAGCAGCCATCGGTATCCTCAGTTCCGGCCAGGACATCACCGAGCTCAACGAGGCCCAGAACCAGCTCAAGGCCAGCGAGGAGCGCCTTCGGCTAGCTCTTGACGCGAGTAACGATGGGATGTGGGACTGGGATCTGAGAACCGGACTGGCCTACCTGGCACCGCGCTATTACGAGATGACCGGGTACCGGCCGGAGGACGTGGTGCCTGATTTGGAGTTTTTCAAACAGACCATCCATCCCGACGACCGGGACCGGGTGCTCGCCGTGATGCAGGCCCACCTCAAGGGCGATCTCCCGTCATCGGAATTCGACTACCGCATGGTCGGCGCCCAGGGCCAAATCCGCTGGATGCGGGGCCGCGGCCGGGTGGTGGAGCGGGACGAGTCGGGGGTGCCGCTGCGGATGGCCGGGACGATCAGCGACATCGGCGAGCGCAAGGCGGTGGAAGAGGAACTGCGGCGGCGAACCGAGGAACTCGGCCGCCGCAATCTCGAACTGGAGCGCTTCAACCAGGCCATGGTCGGGCGTGAGCTTGAGATGATTGCCCTCAAGCGGCAGGTCAACCACCTTTCGAGTCAACTGGGGCTCGAACCTCCTTTTTCGCTGGCTTTCCTGGAGGAGACGGCGAAATCTGCGGGGGCGAAGTGAACCGTTGGTCGCCGGTCTGGCTGTGGGAACTCTCCCCCAATCCCATGCCGAGGCGGCTGTTGACTTATCTGATTGCCGTCGCTTTGACGACTGTCGCACTGGCGAGCCGAATTGCGTTGCCGGCCAGCTTTGGCGATCGCCCCCTGCTGATCCTCTACGTTCTTCCCATTGTCCTGAGCGCACTCTGGGGAGGATTCGGTGCCGGATTGGTGGCGACGGCCACGGCGGCGCGCGGCGCCGGCTATCTGGCGTTCAAATTCGGTGGATCGCGGATTGCACTGGGAGGGAACGACGGGTTCCAGCTGGGGCTCATGATCGTCGATGGGCTCTTGCTCAGCGCCGTGAGCGAAACATTGCGCCGTTCCTGGCGGCGCGAGCGCCTGCGTCTGGACGAAGCGTCTGCACCCCTGGTCCGGCTGCGCGACAGCGAAGCCCGGTTTCAGGCGGTGTTCGACCAGGCGGCGGTCGGCATCGGGTTGCGTTCGCTGGAAGGCAACTGGTTTCAGGTCAACCGGCGGCTGTGCGAAATCCTCGGCGCGCCGCGCGATCAAGTGCTGGGGCATTCGGTGACGGAGTTCACCCATCCGGACGACCTGGAGCCGACCGTGGCGGGGTGGGAACGGATGCTGGGGGGTGACGTGGCCAATGTCACCCAGGAAAAACGCTACGTGCGGGGCGACGGGACTCCGATCTGGGTTCAGGTCAGCGTGACGCTGGTCCGTGATTCAGGCGGAGTGCCCGAATACTTCCTGGGAATCGTGGAGGACATCCAGGCAAGAAAGCAGGCCGAGAGCAATCTGCGCGACAGCGAGGCGGCCTTGCGGGAGGCTCAGCGGCTGGCCGGACTCGGCAGCTGGTATTGGGATCTGCGCGATCACAAGGTGCTGTGGTCGGATCAGATGTACCTCATCTTTGAGAGAGATCCGGGACTCTCGCCGGCGCGTTACGAAGAGGTGCGCCCCTATTTCACCGAGGCCGGTTGGCAACAACTGGTTGTGGCGGTGGAACGGCTCAGGTCGGAAGGTGTTGCCGATGTCTGCGAGGTTCAACTGGCGGCCAGCGCCGGCCAAGATCGTTGGGTGAATGCGCGCGGCGAGGCGGTCCGGGACGAGGCTGGCGCCATCGTCGCGCTGCGGGGCACGGTGCAGGACATCAGCGAGCGCAAGCGGTCTGAACTGGCTGCCCGGGCGGCTCAGGCCGAGGCCATGGAGGTTCAGCGACAGGCCCGGCTGGCGGCGCTCAATCTGATGGAGGATGCGGTCGCGGCCCGGGCCCGGGCCGAGGCTGCAAATGCCGCCTTGGCGGAAAGCGAAGCCCATTACCGCACCTTGGCGGATCAGGTTCCGGCCATTATCTATCGCAAGGGAGTCGATCCCGGTGGTGCGCCGAGCTTCGTCAGTTCGGCCATCGAATGTCTCGGCTATCCAGCCGAGGAATGGACCCGACGGGCGGGGTTGTGGCTCGACTTGCTGCACCCCGACGATCGGGAAGCGGCTTTGGCTCTGATCGCCCAGGCGGTCGAAACCGGAGCCGATGCCGCCGGCGAGTATCGATTAAGAAATGCCGGCGGCGAATGGCGCTATTTTCACGACCAGGCGCGGCTGATCTTCGATGCCGAGGGGAGGCCGCTCGGCCTGCAAGGCGCGATGCTCGACATTAGCGAGCGCAAACGGATGGAGGAACAGCTGCGCATGCTGTCGCAGGCGGTGGAGCAGAGCCCGGTGAGCGTGATCATCACCGATCCCAGCGGCGTCATCGAGTATGTGAACGACGCTTTCGTCCGCTGTACCGGTTACAGCAGGGAGGAAGCGATCGGGCGGAATCCGCGGCTGCAGCAGTCGGGGCAAACACCCAGACAGGTTTTTGTTGATCTTTGGGACACCCTGAAAAGGGATCAGGCGTGGCAGGGAGAATTTATCAACCGGCGCAAGAACGGTGAAATCTACCACGAACTTGCGTCGATCTCCCCCATTCATCAGGCTGACGGAACCCTCAGCCATTTCGTGGCTGCCAAGGAAGACGTCACGGAGAAGCGGCGGCTGGCGCTGGAACTGGAAGAATATCGCCATCACCTGGAGGATCTGGTCAGGGAGCGTACCCGCCAACTGGCTTCGGCAAAGGACGCCGCGGAGGCCGCCAACCGCGCGAAAAGCGCGTTTTTGGCCAACATGAGTCACGAAATTCGAACGCCCATGAATGCCATCCTGGGATTGACCTATCTGTTGCGCCGCGACGGCGGGACGGCGCAACAGGGCGAACGATTGGAAAAGATCGAAGGCGCCGCTCAGCATCTGCTGGCCGTCATCAACGACATCCTCGATCTGTCGAAAATCGAAGCGGGCCGCTTGCAGCTGGAATCGCGCGAATTTTCGGTGGCGTCACTGTTCGCCGATGTCTGTTCCCTGATCGGCGAGACCGCACGCCGCAAAGGTTTGTCGGTCGCGGTCGCGGCGGATTCGCTGCCGGACAGCATGCGGGGCGATCCAACCCGGTTGCGTCAGGCGCTACTCAATTATGCCGCGAATGCCGTCAAGTTCACCGAGGCCGGTTCGATCCAGCTGCGCGGCAGATTGCTGAGCCGGCGGGACGATCGATTGTTGGTGCGGTTCGAGGTGGAAGATACCGGCATCGGTATCGAGCCCGACAAGATTCCGGCGCTGTTCCAGGCTTTCGAACAGGCGGACGTTTCCACGACCCGCAGGTATGGCGGTACCGGTTTGGGGCTGGCGATCACCCGGCGGCTGGCGGAACTGATGGGCGGTGAAGCCGGAGTAGAAAGCGCGCCCGGCAAGGGTAGCCTGTTTTGGTTCACGGTCTGGCTGGTTCCGACCGCCGGCCTGCGCGGACTGCCGATGCGTGATGACCTTGCCAGTGCCGAGCGGGAGCTGCGGCAAGCTCACGCCGGGGCCCGGGTGTTGGTGGTGGAGGACAACCCGATCAACCGGGACGTGGCGCTGGAATTGCTCCACGGCGCGGGACTGGAAGCCGAATGGGCAGAAAATGGCGTTGTCGCCATCCGTTTGGCCCAGAGCCGTGATTACCAGTTGATACTGATGGACCTGCAGATGCCGGGCATGGACGGCCTGCAAGCCACCCGGGCACTGCGAGCGCTGCCGGCGTGGCGCGACAAGCCCATCCTGGCGATGACGGCCAATGCCCTGGACGAGGACCGCATGGCCTGTCTCGACGCCGGAATGAACGATTTCATCGTCAAGCCGGTGGTGGCGGAACAACTGTTTGCGGCGTTGCAGCGCTGGCTGTCGGCGCTGCCCGGGGGGGTTGCCCCGACACCGATCGTTGGAATGGCTCCTGGCCTGGACGAACTGGTGGAACAAGTGCCGGGGCTGAATCTGCAGCGAGGTTTGGTCGCCGCCGGAGGCGGCCGGGAACGCCTGCTGCAACTGCTCCAGCAATACCGACAAGGGCACGGCGACACGGTTCGACAGATCCGCAGTGCCTGGGAAACGGGTGCCCCATCCGAAGCCGTTCGGAGCACGCATGCGCTCAAGCGCGTGGCAGGCGCCCTAGGACTGGCTACAGTGGCGGCCGCGGCAGAACGGCTGGAGTATGCACTGGAAAGCGGCTCGGGCGATATTGGCGCGTCGCTGACCGAGTTGGAACGAGCGCAAGGCGCCGTTCTGGATGCTGTCTCGACCGCGGACGCCGTGGACGTGGCGTCGATTCATCCGGTGGGTGGCGAACACTCGGACCCGGAGGTCCAAAGGGTTTTGGAGCAGTTCCGGACTTTCTTGGACGACGCAGACGTCCGTGCTCGCCAGCTACTACGAACAGAGGAATCATGCTTGCGCCGCGCCCTGGGCAGCCGTTTTGATCCGATCGCCCAGCAGCTGGAACGGTTTGAATTCGACGCGGCGTTGGCACTTCTGGCGGATGCTCGGTCGGATCCGGACCGGTCGCCGCGCGGGGAGCGACCGCAGGGTTGATCCGACTAACGCCCTTGGTTGTCGAAGCGGTCTTTGAACATTCGAACCTCGGCTTCCGGAACGCGTACCGCGACCATGACCTGTTCGCCGAACTCCCGATCCAGAATCGTGCCGCCGACCTTTTCGACCTGGTAGCCGAGATGCTGGAGTTGGGCGTAGTCGACCCGGAGCCGGAGTTCTGCATAGGCGACGTAAGGCACCAGGGTAGCCGCGTCCAGCGCCATTTTGGCAGTGCCGCCGTAGGCGCGCGCCAATCCGCCCGTTCCCAGTTTGATGCCGCCGAAATAGCGGACCACCGCCACCAGGGTGTCGACCGCGTCGCGGCCTTCGATCTGCGAAAGGATGGGGCGACCGGCGGTGCCGCTCGGCTCGCCGCCGTCGCTGCATTGGCTGACGATGCCGGTTGGGCCGCGGATACGGAAGCCGTAGGTCAGATGGTGCGCGGACCCGTGCGCCCGGGCAATATCGGAAAGACAGCGACGCAAGTCGTCGGTGCCGGCGCAGGGTATGGCAAAGCCGACGAAGCGGGACTGGTTGATGGTATAACTAACCTCGGAAGCGCGTTCGATGCGTTGCATGGCGGCGGCATGATAGCAGACCGCGTAGATCCGACACCGACCCTACCGTTGTGAATCCTTGGAGCAAACCCATGTTACCCCTCAGGACTTTCCTGGCTGCCTCGGCCTGCTTCTGTTTACTGGCCGGCTGCACCCGGCATGCGCTGGTGCAGGTCACGCCCAACGGTTATCTGGCGAGTCGCGAAGTCTATGATGGCCCGTTTGCTCCGGATCACTCCGGGCTGGAGAAAGAGGTCGTCGCCGAAGCCGATGCTTACGCCAGGGAACGCGGCAAGCTGGCCGTTCCGGTGGCCGGCGATCGCCATATCACGGGGATTTGGCGTAGCTTCTTGGCCTACGAATACCTCTTCCGGCTGAAGGATCCCAAAATCGAGCGTTGAGCGCCGTCGACCTCAGACTTCCTCGTAGGACGGCCGTTCGGAACGCAAGAACCCCTGAATGTGGAACGCCAGGATGTGGCGGGCATACTTGCACAGTGCCAGCAAGGGACTGTCCGCCAGTTCCTGTTCGATGAATGAGCTGTCCATGTTGCCTCCGATGGGCTTCGGCTGGGGTGGGTAAGGTGGCGCTCCGTCTTCATGGCTCCCTAATAGTTGTTTTGCATCATTCATGCCGCTGTGGCTTTGTCATTTGAAATCATGTGATTGAAGTTTTGCGTTCGGAGCAGTGTCAAAAATTCCAACACGTTTAAGGACGAGGGAACTGTCAGGACATTGACGGCGGCTCGAAGGGTGGCATTTGCACAGTCCAATCGCCGAATTCGTCGAGGCTCAGCACCTGGCTGAAATGCTGCGGATACTTTTCCACTTTGCCAATCACGACGTACCCGATGCCGGCATCCGCCAGTCGCTGCAGCAGTTGTCCCGTCTGTTCCCGATTCAGGGCGCTGGTGGCACGGTTAAGGAACAGTAGCTGCGGGCGGGCCACCGCGATTGCCGCCAACGCCAGCACTTGCTGCTGTCCCAGGGTCAAACAGGCCGACCAGTCTCGCTCTTCGTCCAGTCCCCCGGGAATTTCCAGAAGTGGTGCCAGGGCGTCGTAAGCCCGGATAGCCTCCAGCAGCGCGGCATCGCTCTGCGGGCCCGCCTCACCCGTCAGGATTTGACGCAGGCTGCCTGGCGGCAGATAGGGGCGTTCGCTCAGAAACTGTATCGCGCGGCCAGCAGGACGCCGGATGCGGCCGCTTCCGGCACCCCCAATGGCCGCCGTGGCCTTGAACAAGGCTTCCTTGGCCCGTTCATTGGTGCCGGTAATGCCCAAGCGAACGGGTTCCGCGAACACCGCAGTCAGTTCCCGCACGAGTGGTGCTTCGCTCGGTCCCGCCAACAGGGTCAAGTTCTCGTATTCCAAGCGGGATTCGGCGGTCTCGGTGCGGATTTCCGAGCGTCCGTCGGAAGGGGGCGATTCGATGACCTGGCCGAGCGATCCCAGCCGGGCGATGACCGCGGCAAAGGACGAAATGGATTGGAATTGGTTGACGATGAGCGAGAAGGCCCCCACCAAGTGGGCGAAGGCCATGGCCGACTGGGTGATGACGCCGAATTCCACCTGACCGGACAGATACAGGGGGGCGACCACCAGAGCCGGCAGGACCTGGATGAGGTAGTTGTAGCCGGTGGTGAAAAATCCCAGGTTACGGTGCACATTGATGATGCGGCTGCCGGTTGCGGGCAGCTCGTCGACCCGCCGATTCAAGCGCCGCCGGAAATGTTCCTCGCGCTGCCCCAACGCCACCGCTTCGGCATTTTCCCAAAGATGGATCAGTCCGGAGCGGAGATTGGCCTCGCGATCCAACAGGCTGTAATTGAGGCCGATCAGTGGACGTCCCAGCTTGATCGCCAGGTAGGATCCCACTATAGAATAAGCCAGGGTGACCGCGAACAGTATTGGACTTATGGTCCAGATGACGCCCGAAAAGGCGATGATGGTGACCGATCCATTGATGATCAGGAGGAGGAAGGACAGGGTGGTCGTGGTGAAACTCTTGACGTCTTCGGCGATGCGTTCGTCCGGGTTCTCGATGGCGCCTTGCTGTTTCAGACAGTAGTAGTTGCGGTCCTTGAGAAAGGCATCGACCAACTGGCGGGTTAGCCAGGCGCGCCAGATCAGTCCCAACCGTTCCTCGGTGTAGCGATAGTAGACTGCGACCACGGTGCAGGCGGCGAATACCGCCAGGTAGATGCCGGCTTCGACCACGAAGCGGTCGGTTTGCCGTTCCGCCAGTGCGGTGATGAAGTCGCGCCCCACGTAGCTGCTGGCTACATTGAGGGCGTTGACGCCCAGCACCAGTATGAGCAGGCTCAGCACCAGCCACAGCCCTCGGCGGCCCTGGTCCGAGGCGGCGAAGCGCCGGATTACCGCGACCAGGCCTGGCCAAGTCGAGACAAGATCGGATTCGGTTTTGGCGTTCATCGGCGAAAGTTCTTGTTCTTATCGATTGGCCGCAGCGGCCATTGTGGACTGGCTTAATTGCCCGGGCAATCGGCCCCGTGCCGGCGAACTACGGCATCCGCCCGCTAACGTATGGGTAACGACTCAACCGCGACCTCCGGAAGCAGCGTTTCGACGTCCTCCGGTCGGATGGTCGCGACCTCCGGACGGCTGGCGTTGGCGCTGCCAGCCGCAGCGGCGTAGCGCAACCGGCGTTCCGGAGCCCAGCCTTGCAACCAGCCATGGGCCAGGCCCGCGAGGTAACAATCGCCGGAGCCGATGGGGTTGATCTGGCGGATGGACGGCGGCGTGATTCGCCAGCGGCCCTCGCCGCGACTCTCGACCGAGATGACCCCGGCCCCGTCGGTGATGTGCAACTCCTCGACCCGCTCCCAACGGTAACCCGGCTGGTGTTCCTGCCGATTGGGCTTGGCCAGCGACGGCGCGACCGGACCTTCCAGGGCCCGCCGCATGGCGGCGCCGTAACTGTCCAACCAGCAAGGCAATCCGCAACGGCTGCACAATTCCAGCAGTTCGGCATAGAGGCTTTCGGCGGCCGGGTCGGGAACGGATCCGCTCGCAATGACCAGACGCACGCTTCCCGCCAATTGTTCAACCGTTCCCAGCAACGCCCGGCATTCATCGGCGGTGACGCTGAAGCCATGCGGAAACACGGTCGTCGGGTGATTGAGATCGCTGGCGGTGGCCATGAAACCCACACGGAGCGGCGCGGCGGTGGCAACGCAGTGCTCGGCGATGCCATCGGCCCGGATCAGTTCCCTCAGCCAGGCGCCGCTATGACCTCCGGCAAAGCCCGTCAGGGCGACCGAATGGCCGTGACGGGCCAACACCCGCGCCACATTGACACCCTTACCCTCGGCAGTCATCGGCATGGTCCCCACCCGGTTCACGCTACCGACGCTGAAGCGGCCGCTGTGTACCAGGTTCAGAAGCGGATTGGCGTTGATGACAAGGACGTCGAAGGCCATGGCTAAGTGCTCTCCCCGGAACGGGGCGCGAGTATTGAGTGTTGTGGCGCCGGCCTGGGGACGATAGGCCTAACTCCGTCTGCCGGTATCAGCGGCATTGGGTTTGAGCATGGTCGATCAGGCGGAGATCCGGGCGAAAACACCCGTTCTGACTTGCTGCATGACGCATGCTCGACGGAATGGCGAAAAGCTTGCGGGAGGGATGGCGCGCCCGGCAGGATTCGAACCTGCGACCAACGGCTTCGGAAGCCG
>VEPB01000357.1 GCA_012026715.1 Methylococcaceae bacterium
CAACGGTGAACAGGGCGGTAGAGTCCATAGCATTTCGTTCCAGCATCAAATTCGGCAGTCAAGCGTAACGGTTCTTCCACACTATTTCGAACAGCGCCTAAAAGCCGCTACCGTGTCGGGTTTGACCTGGACGTGAACGAGGGTGACGTGCATGGAATGACTCCGGGACTGATCGTGGGCCAGCCGATTCTACCGGCGCACGGACGCCGGCCCAACCTCGTAAAGCCGCGAGGGCCAGACTGCGTGAAATGCCTCAGCCCTTGCGTCAAATAACGCGCCCGGCCATCCTGCCGTGTCGCAAATCCAGCCTAACCGGCTGTTTTAGCGTCGCTCGCCCAATTGGCATGAATACCGCATTAGTTACAGGTATCCAGGGACAAGGCAGGATGCCCGAATTTGTAACGAATCCGCGGTACAGGAATACGGGGAAAAGGTTGCCGTGTACCTTTTCCCCGACAGGGACGGCCACCATCAGCCCGGCGAAAACCCAAACCTGCAAAACCAAAGCCGCGCTGTCCGATGTAGCGGCCAGCCGTTTAAGGAAGATTTTGCCAGATGAACTTGAAGCATCCCGCCCAAGTTGCCGTGAAGTCGCTGGAAACGGATACGCACTTCCCCAATTCGCGCTATTTCCAGGTGCATTTCGAACACCTCTACGAACTCATCAACGAGCTCAAGGCACAATTGATCGCGGCTAATCATCAGATTGCCCAACTGCAGAAACAGCAGACGGAAGAAAATCAGCCGCAGAAAAGCAGTTCCCCCGTCAGTGGACTCGCCCCTACAATGCTGAAGCAACAACCCGCCAGAGCCAAACGCCGCTCCTGACCCGGATTTCCGATCTCGCCCGGAGTGGCTCCGGCTCTGCCACTACCGGTCAAACCATGATTCTTCCCCACCTCAAGCCGCCCAACGGGATTAGCGTTACCCATCGCCCTTCGGCCCGCATTATTCCGCCACGGCAATCGTGATGTCGCTCGAGCCCGCTTCTTCCCAGGCGATCGAACGCCGCTGGCTGGGCTGGCACCGCCTGCTCGGGCTGACCGGCGGCCTCCTGCTCGTGGTCGCGGCATTCAGCGGCAGCCTGTCGCTGATTTGGCAGGCTCCGGTACCGCCGAAGCAAATCGCGGTTCAGAGCGATGCCCATCCCGCCCGAACGTCGCTGGACCGCCTGTTCGCCAGCGTCCAGGCCGCCCATCCGCGCCGTTACGGCCCCTGGCTGCTGGAACTGCCGCTGGACGACTCCAAAGAACTCGGCGCCTGGTATTTGCAACCGGAAGAAACCGAAGACCGGGGTTACGCGCCCTTGCGGGTGAGCGTCGACATCAACTCCGGCCACATCGTTTCCACCCGAATCTGGGACGATGGCGGCGTCGGCGCAGTCCTGAAACTTCACCGGCGGCTGGGATGGGACGGACCGGCCGCGTCGGTAACGGCAGCGATTATGACGCTGGTCTTGGCGGCCAGCGGCCTGAGCCTCTGGCGAACCGGCAGAAACCACTTTCCGTTGTCGGCGGGCGACGGCGGATGGACCGGACGGTCGCGCCTGTGGCACCGCCGGCTCGGACTGTTCGCAACGCCGGCGCTGCTCATGGCCGCCCTCACCGGCATCGCCCTGAACCTGCCGGAACGCTGGACCATTCCGCCCGACACCGATCTCCATCCCGGCGGACTGGTTCGCAGCACGTCCGACCCCGGCAGCCGCCCGCTGGGCATCGAAGAAGCGGTGGCGGTAGCCCGGGGGCTGTTTCCCCATGCCGTCCTGCGCCGCATCGCCCTACCGGCCGGAGAAATCGGAGTGTACCGGGTCGAGCTGTGCCAGCGCATCGAGGCCGACTGCCGCCATCCCGCCACCTCGGTGTGGGTGGATCGCTACAGCGGCCAGATCCGCGGCGTCGACAATCCCGGCCAGTGGCCGCGCGTCCGCCGGCTGGTCCATGATCTGAGCGCTTGGCACAGCGGCCTGGCGTTCGGAACGGTGGGACGGCTCTATTGGTGTCTCGCCGGTTTCGTGCCGCTGGTTCTCGCGGTCAGCGGCGGCTGGTCCTGGGCGGTTCGGCGCGGCTGGGTCGAAGACCGTCCGGCCGACTGGGGCGGGACCTTTAACCGCCTCCATGACGGCTTGGGACTGGACCACGCCAAAATCCGAACCTTCGCGGCGGACTTGCGGCTCGCCGTTACCCGGCTCAGAGAACTGGCCGACCGTCTCCAACGTAAATATTTCCAGTAACCCCAATGATCTCCGGAAATTTTCCCGCCCGTGCCCACCGGACAGGGGACGGTTTTCTTGATATCGTGTGGCGTCTGGCCGGAATGGCCCCGTTGGGACCGCCGACGGTAACGAATTCGGTCGAAAACCGGCACCGGATCCATCCTGTTTCGAACCGCGCCCCCCTGGAAGTTTTAGCCGGCATCGGCAACCGGCGTTGTGCCCCATGACTGCGACCCCACCGTTTCCCCACCGACTGCCGGCCGGCGCCGGCATTTTGCCCATGACCGTAGCGGCCCCTCGCGCCCCACGAAACCGGCGCCCTTCCGTAAATCTTGCGCTGGCCGCCGCCATCTCCCTGGCTCTGCACGGCATGGCCTGGACGTTTTGGAAGAGCGCGGAGCGCGAGCCGGAGCCGCCGCTGCCGACACCCCCGGTGCTAATCGAAGCGACCCTGGCGGCACCGCCGCGTCCGGTCGAGCCGCCGCCGCCGGCTCCGCCCAAGCCACCGGAACCGCAACCCGAGAAGCCTAAGCCGAAACCGCCGGAGAAACCCAAGCCGGTTCCCAAGCCCAAGCCAGTACCGAAACCAGAGCCTGCTCCCAAACCGGAAGCCGCGCCGGAACCTGCTCCCGTCGCGCCGGCGACCACTGCAACGGCGCCAGCGCCGGCGCCGGTCGCGCCTGCGGCGCCGCCGACCCCCGCCATCTTCAACGCGGCTTCTCTCAACAACCCCAGAACCAGCTATCCGCCGGTCGCCAAGCAACGCAACTGGGAGGGCAAAGTACTGCTGCTGGTACACGTGCTGGCCAACGGTACCGCCGGCCAAATCACCGTGCAGCAAAGCAGCGGACATGAGATGTTGGATGAGTCCGCCATAGAGCAGGTCAAGCAATGGCACTTCATCCCGGCCACGCGGGGCGGCAAGCCGATCGAAAGCCCGGTAGTGGTTCCGGTCGAATTCAAACTGAGTAAAAGCTGAGGTCTCTTCCATGTTCCAACTCACCTCCTCCGACATCGTCCAAGCCACCCTGTGGACGCTGATCGGATTTTCCGTCATCACCTGGGCCATCATCTTCGCCAAGTCCTGGACCCTGTGGCGCATGGGGCGAGCCAACAATAGCTACGGGCAGGCCTTCTGGGGCGCGGCCGACCTCGCCGCCGCCGCCTCCCTGGACCATTCCTCCAGCGCTCTGGGGCGCATCGCCGAAGTCGGCTTTGGCGCCGTGCGGGACACCCGCGGGGACGCGATGCGGGCACTGCATCTGAGCGGCGACATCCAGTTGGTGCTGGAACGCTCCCTCCGCCAGCAGGTGAGCCGGGAACGCAAGGACCTGGAGCAGGGATTGTCGATGCTCGCCAGCGTCGGCAGCACGGCGCCGTTCGTCGGCCTGTTCGGCACCGTGTGGGGCATCATGCACGCCCTGCAGGACATCAGCCAGGCCAAGTCGGCCAGCCTGGACGTGGTGGCCGGCCCCATCGGCGAAGCCCTGATCGCCACCGCCATCGGCATCGCCGCGGCAATCCCGGCGGTGTTGGCCTACAACTATTTCCTGCGCCGCATCAAGCTGTGCGAGGCGGAGCTGGAATACTTCGCCACCGACTTCCTCAACCTGGCGGTGAAGACCGCCCACCGCAGCAACGGGGGCTGACGCCATGGCCTTCAAGACCGATTCCGGCGACCGCGACGCCATGAGCGAGATCAACGTCACCCCCCTGGTCGATGTGATGCTGGTGCTGCTGGTGGTGTTCATCGTCACCGCGCCGCTACTGAACCAGGCGGTCAAGGTCAACCTGCCCAAGACCGAGAAGACCGAGGCGCCTTCGGACCAGCACCTGGCCGCCCTGAGCATCGACGCCCAGGGCCAGATCAGCCTGGACCAGCAGCCCCAGCCGCTGGAAGGCCTGGGACTGGCGCTGGGCGCCCGGTTGCAGGCCGACCCGGAATTGCGGGTGCAGATCCAGGCCGACGAGGCGGTGCCCTACGGCAAGGTGGCGGAAGCCATGGCGGTGGTGCACAAGGCCGGCATCGTCAAGCTGGAGTTCATGACCCGGGAGTAGCGGGGCAAATCATTCCTGCCGCACCACCATCACCGGCGCGAAGCCGCCGCCGGGGGTGCGGAAGTTGGTGGTCTGGCCCTGATAGAGGCGGGACACCAGCATCTGGGTGCGGCCGCCGTAGACGAAGTGGCGCAGGTCGAGCTTGAACTCGGCCGGCTCCGGCCCCACCGCCAGCCGCCGCGCGCTGGGGGGGATCAGCGCCTGGGCCACGTAGTCGCCGGCCAGCACCTCCTCGAACACCCGCCGGGTAATCTTGTCGCCCCGGTAGGCCGCCTTGCTGCCGTAACCCGCCGCCGGCTTGAAAAACCAGCGCTTGCGCCCGGCCCAGAGGGCTTCGGCGTCCTGCGACCTGACCCTTACGGTGTGGGCGATCCCGCCCAGCAGCACTTCCCGAGTCTCGGCATCCACTTCCAGGTCCAGCAAGGCATCCGGGTCGGTCAGCAGCGCCAGATTACGCTTGTCGGCATAGAGCGCATGGGCATAGGGATGGGGGGTCACCACCGTGGCCCCTGCCCGGCAGGCATCCAGCAACGCCCGGTGGGCAGGCTCGCTCAGCCCGAAATCGGTGAGCCGGTTGTAGACCAGATCGATGCGCCGGCCGTCCGCGCGCAATTCGCCGCCGGTAAATTCCAGTTGGCGGGGATCGCAGATGACCGCCTCGATGCCTGCCCCTTGAAACAGCCCCTGGAACAGCAGGAACTCGGGGTAGAGGAATTGTTCGGCCGGATTCTCGTCGACGATGGCTATCGCGGTTAGCGGCCGTTCGCCGCGCTCAAGCCGCCATTCGGCCTTGAACATGGCCAGGAACTCTTCATCCAGGCCGTCGCCGTCGGCGCGCAGCAAGCCATAAGAGCCGGCCGCCGCTCGCAGGCAGGCGCTGTTCTGCCCCCTCAGCAGCAAGGTGTTCAGCAAGGGGCCGCCGGCGTTGGTGTTGATCTCGATCAGCCGCGATCCTTCCGGCCCCAGATGGAAGTCGTAGCCGAAGAAAACCCCGCGGGCCTTGGGCTGGAGGAGTGCCGCGGACGGCGCGTGAGCCAGCACCCGTTCCCGGTAGGCGGGCAGCGCCACGACTCTTTCTACCGCGGCGATGATCTCATTCTGCCGGAGCACCGCGGTCTCCGGCACGAAGATCGGCGCTTCGGCAAATACATTCGGACGCTCGTCTGCCAGCATCCGGCACAGTGCCTCACCGTTGGGCCGCCGCCGCAATTCACCGCGAATCGCACCCCAGTCGAGGGTCGAACAATGGCAGTCGCGGTTGTATAGCGCGGACCGAGTCGGCTGGGTTTGGCTGGAACTGGTCATCGAAAAACCGGGACTGGGGGCGGCCGGGAACATACCGACAGCATACCGCATTGCCGGTGACGAACCCCCTCAATCCTGGCCGGATTCCTCGTCGGCTCCGCGCAGATGCTCACGTTGCCGCAGCAGAAACTGCTTGCTTTCGTGGGCTGCGATGGCGGCTCCCCTCAGCAGCTTGCGGCGGTGCTTGTGGGCCCAGTATCCCGTCAGCACTCCCAGTCCCAACATGATGGCGGGATTTTTCGCCATGACCTTGATGAGGTTGCGCCCGGTCTGGGTGATGGTGGAGACGACCACGCCGGTGACCACGCCCTTGAGCAGCATGTCGGTGCTCGGCAAATGACTGCGTAGGGGAGGCCTGGCTGCTGTGTTCGATGGCAAGGTGGTGGTTGGGTCGTGTTTGGCGTTCATGACAGGCTGCTCTGCGGATTCGATGGCGACGGGCGAGTCCCCCGGAACTGCTTGGAATGCGGGCTCAGCCCATCGGCTGACGGCGGTAGACCGCCGGTTGTCTGCACTGCCGCCGCAATTAGGGCGGGCGTCGGGAAAAGCCCCGAGGGGACGACCCGGCACGCCGCAGGGACGCCGTAACCTGTCTCTAGTATGGCCGAAAACCGACCGGGCATGGCACCCGCTCAACGGCGGAAACCGACCCTCGTGCCTGATCGGAGAGGGGAAGGGATAGCGGCAGGCTAACCCGGCCCACGCTAACCCCGAATCGCCCGGTTGGAAGCCTTCATCAGCGCCATCCGCAGGGCACCGGTAACGCTGGAACTCAAGCCGATCTGGGCCGCGATACCTGGAACCAGGATCAGCGACGCGAAGGGCAACCCGGTTGCAACGATCAGGGAAACGCGGGGTTTGGGTCTGGCTCGGGTGGTCAACGCCTTGCTGCTCATTGCGACCTCGTTGTGTCGGACACGCCGGTTTGGATGGCTCACGCACCGCCTAGACCCAATCAACAGTCATGCCACGACGATAAGCCTCGGAAACCATTGACATATGCCGTAGCGCACGCGCCCACCACCCCTGGAATTGCGGCAAATGGCTACGGTCACTGTGTGAAACGACGCACCCATACATAAAGTAGGGAATCCTCGCCCTTTAATCTGGCCTGCGAGCTACCCGGCGCCCATCCCGAAACCCGACCTTGCCAGCGTGCTATGCTCGGAAAAAGCAGAATGCCGCCAGGCGCCGTACCGGCACTGCGAAAGGCATTCGTCGCCGGATCGAATACGAGAATGGCATGCCCTCAGCCCCCCCCCAAAAACCGTCCGCCGGCACCCCAGTCGCCGGCACCCCATCCGAGCGGACCCGATCCGCCGTGAAGGGCCTGGTGGCGACGCTGCTCTGCCTGGCGGGCATCGCCGGCCTGCTGTACCTGGACGGCATCGTCGGCAACCCCGCCCCCGCCGCGCTGGCAGGAGAGCGCCTGGGCTACGGCCTGCTGTTTCTCGCCGGGTTCTTCACGGGATTCCACTGTGTCGGCATGTGCGGCGCCCTGGTGGTGAGCTACGCGATCCCCGCATCCAAGCACTCCCCGGCGGGCTACCAAGCGCACCTCTTTTACGGCTGCGGCAAGACCCTGTCCTATACCACCATCGGCGCCTTGTTCGGCGGCGTCGGCGCGGTCGTCACCTTCACCCCTTTCCTGCGGGGTCTGGCGGGCCTCGCCGCCGGGCTGTTCCTGGTTCTGTTCGGCCTGGGGCTGCTCAATGTGTTCGCCGGCCTCAACCGGCTACGGATCAAACCGCCCGCCGTTCTGATGCGTTTCATCGCCAGCGGCGTCAGGCGCCACAGCCATCCCTTCGTCATCGGCCTGCTCAATGGCCTCATGATCATCTGCGGCCCCCTCCAGGCCATGTACATCCTGGCCGCAGGTACCGGCAGTCCGGCCGAAGGCGCGCGCATGCTGTTCGTGTTCGGCCTCGGCACCCTGCCGGTCATGACGGGATTCGGCGTGCTGGCGAGCACTCTTTCCGCCAGCGTTGCCCCCCGGCTGGTGAGGGCTTCCGGCTACGTGGTGATCGCCTTGGGCTGCATCATGCTGAATCGGGGACTGGCCATGACCGGTTCCGGCTACGACTTTCATACCCTGAGCGCGCGGCTGCAGTTGGATTCAGCCCCGCAACCGCCGCCGGCCACCTACCAGGAAATTCGCATGCGGGTAACCGGCAAGGGCTTTGAGCCGGACCACTTCAATCTGGTCAAGGATGTGCCGGTACGCTGGCTCATCGAAGGCGAGGAGCTGAACTACTGCAATCACCGCATCGTTGTGCCGGCTCTGGCCCTGGAGTTCGACGTGCAGAAAGGCGAGAACGTCATCGAATTCACCCCAACCCAGATCGGCGCGATGCCTTGGAGCTGCTGGATGGGCATGATTCCCGGCACCTTTCTGGTCCACGAACAGCCCCCGCCTGAACCAGCCGCGCCGAACCGGAGCGCCGAGAACGTGCAGGCGCTGCTGAACGTATGGCTCGACCGCTTGAGCCAATGGCTGAAAAATCGATGACCGCCGAATTACAGCGCCACCCCTGGAGACTTTCGACCGGAACCGCGGTCCATCCGGATACCCGAAGCCTTAGCGGAGCAGGATCATGTCCCTGACAAAATATTGCCGTATCCTCCTGATCGCCTCGCTGGCCGCCTGCGCTGCGCGAGCCGAAACCGATCCCGCCGCCGGCATCCGACTGCCGCCGGGTTTCCAGATTCAGGCTTTCAGCGCCGAAACCCCCAATGCCCGCTCGCTCGCCCTGGGCGAGGACGGCACGGTTTACGTGGGCACCATGCAGGAAGGCAAGGTCTACGCCCTGCGCGACCACGACGGCGACGGCAAGGCGGAGCGGGTCAGCGTGATCGCATCCGGCCTCACCATGCCCAATGGCGTCGCGGTACTGGATGGGGATCTCTATGTCGCGGACCTGTCACGGCTGATTCGATTCAAAGGCCTCGGCGCACGACTGACCGATCCGCCGCCGGCTGAGACGATATCCGCCGACTTCCCCAAGGAAGTCCATCACGGCTGGAAATACCTGCGGGCCGGTCCGGACCACCTGCTCTACCTAGGGATAGGCGCGCCCTGCAACGTGTGCCGCTCCCAGGACCCCATCTACGCCACCCTGATCCGGTTCGATCCGACCACCAAGACGCGCGAGATCGTTGCCCATGGCGTCCGCAACACCGTGGGATTCGACTGGCAGCCGCAGACTGGCATCCTGTGGTTTGCAGATAACGGCCGCGACTGGCTGGGCGACGATCTGCCGCCGGATGAGTTGAACCGGGCGCCGCGTCCTGGGCTGCATTTCGGCTATCCCTATTGCCACGGCAAAGACATCGCCGACCCGGAGTTCGGCAAGGGCATTTCCTGCACCGACTATGTGCCGCCGGCCTGGACCTTCGGCCCCCACGTGGCGCCTTTGGGGATGCGCTTCTACAGCGGCAGCCAGTTCCCCGGGGAGTTCCGCGGCCGACTGTTCGTGGCCCAGCACGGCTCCTGGAACCGCACGGTACCGGTCGGGTACCGGGTGGTTACTGTTAGCTTCGAGCAGGGCGAACCCTCAACCGAGACCGTTTTTGCCGAGGGCTGGCTGAAACCCAACGGGGAAGTGAAAGGACGGCCGGTGGACATCCTGCAGATGCCCGACGGCGCCCTGCTGGTTTCCGACGACAAGGCCGGCGTCATCTACCGTATCAGCCACGGGGCGCCACGCTGAGGCTACTTCCGCTCAGCCGGCTTCGGTTCCGCCGGCGGCGATTTCTCATCCACCACCACGAACGAGCCGGTGGTCATGCCCATGTTGCAGGACCAGGTGATGACGCCTTCCTGTTGCGGGGTGAACTCGATGGTTTGCTGACCGTTTTTCAGTGGGATGTCCAGCCCCAGCTTGGGCACCACCACGCTGCTGACGCAGGACTGGGCCTCGGAGTTGTGGATGTGCCATTTCACCGGCACGCCCTTCTTCAGCACGATGGGACCATTGGGCAGCTGATCGCGCTTGCCGAAGTCCATCTCGATGTTCTGTTCCAGGCTGCTGTAGTCCGGCCCCGCGTTGGGCAGGTCGATGCCGAAGCGATCCTTCACCTGGTAAGACACCCAAGCCAGGCCGCTGCTGAAGTCATAGCCGCTGCCGCTCAGCACCAGCCCGCGGTTGAGCATGATCGCCCCCAACACCACCACCAGGAAACCCGATAGCCGCAAAATCTTGGGCGCAAGCCGGGCCGACGCCATGCTGGTAAGCGCGCCGAACCCCATCATCACCGGCAACGTCCCGAGCCCGAACACCGACATCAGCTTGGCACCCTCCAGCGCGCTGCCGGTGCCCGCGGCCATCACATACATGGCTTGGAGCGGGCCGCAGATCACCATCAGGCCATTGAGCAGGCCGATCACGAACGGGTTGCCGTAGCGGCGCGATTGCGCCCCGATGAAACGCAGCACGGCCGGCGGGGTCTTGATGCGGAAATTGCGCAGCCCTGGCCAGACGTTCAGCAGGCTGAGACCGAACAACAGCAAAAACACGCCGGCGGCGATGCCCACCATGCCACGCACCTGAGGAGTGAAGGCGATGATGGCCCCCAGCAGGCCAAAGGCGGCGCCGATCAGGGTGTAAGACACGGTCTTGCCCATCCCGTACAACAAATGCCCGCCGAACCGCAGCTTGCCGGTCTGCTCGCACTTGCTGGCGTAGCTCAGCACCAGCGCGCCGCACATGCCGACGCAGTGAAATCCGGTGAGAAAACCCACGGTGAACAGCAGGCCGTAGCTCATGTTTTGGCCCAGATCCGGCAGTTGGGCATCGAGCCGTAAACGCGCGTCCAGGTAGAGGATCAGGGCGACGCCGGTCAGGGCGAACAGCAGGCCGAGGAAACGGTTCAGGAGCGACTTGACCGCTGAGGGGGAGAGTTTGGACGAAACGGGCTGAAAACTGGACATGGTCGGATGAAATGGGACGGTGTGGCCCGGAGTAGCGGGAAGTTGGAAATCAGGCTGCAGGAAGCCTACCAAATCGGATCGCCCCCCGGCGCCACCGGGGCCGGCGGTCCCGGGCGAGGGATTTGCCGCGCCCGCTCCGAGTCATTTAACGCAGAGACTGTGTCATATCACACACTCGAACGAGCGACTCGCCCGAAGAGTCGATTAGCGATCCATTATATTCAAACCCTTACGGGAACGGCACAAAGCTTGATTAGGAAATGTTGCATTTCCAACCGCCGCTTTTTCTCGGAGCGCCCCATGAACAAGACCCGGACTGCGATCGCCTCTTCGGCCAGCGCCTTGCCATCGAGTTATCTTTTGTTGGGCACAGGATTGGCATTTGCGTCGCTCATCCTGGTTCCGGCCGTGGCCACTTCCATCGGTCTGGGGCCAAGCGTGACCGGTGCCCTCCGCATGGCTCTCATGAAGGCGTCCAATCGGGCCGTAGGCCGCTCCCGCAGCACCCCCGCTGCCTCCGCCCCAGGCTGCCGTTAGCCGGACCACCCCCCCCGTCAGCCCGGCTTGCCGGAAGGGGTCGCATCAACTATGTTGGAGCATGCGCGGGCGTCGCCACCCCGTCGCCCATCCAACTGCGATCGACGAACCTATGTGTGAAATGACACAGCAACCCTGTGACCTATGTGGCTTGCCGGTGGAAACGCCGGATTTTTCCCTTCGTACCATCAGCGGACCCAAGCGATTCTGTTGTGAGGGTTGCCACGGGATTTACCAGATGCTGCATGAATCGGAAATCCTGCCGGCTACCGCGGAGGATGCCGAGGCGCAGTCCTAGCGCCCGATCCGCCTCGTCGCTGACGCTTCTCCCTGGCGAATGCCGTAGAATCTTTTTCCGGATCCCAATTGTTCCCCGCTCCGGCGCTGCCCGAGCGGACTCCCCAAAGGTACAATGGGCAAATCACCCATGAGCAAGGCCCGATGCCGAGCGCAGGCAGCCATGGCGTGAGCCATACGGCGACGGCGTCGGCCGCACTGCGGCGACCACCCTCGTGAAGGGCGAGGCCATGGCCACAGCAACAACAATAACCGGGAGATCCCTGATGAGCTTACTCGCGAAAAACCCTGTCGTCGTCTTCGGCCTTGGCGTCGCCGCCGGCTACCTGATCCACAAATACCGCAAGGAGATCGTCGGCACCGCCAACGATCTGGCCGAGAAGGGTAAGGATTTCGTGCTTCAGCAACGGGAAAATCTCGAGGACTTGGTTGCGGAAAGCCGTGACAGCCAAGCCTGACCGGGCTCGTTGGCGGGCGGCTTGGAACCGCCCGTAGTAGCCTTTCGATTCGAACCATCATGTCGATCCTTCAGCGTATCGTTCTGCGCTACCGGGCACCGGGGCATCTGCGCTTCGCGCTGCCCAAGGCGCTCCTTTCAGGCCAAGCCGGCAATCGGTTGGCGGAGATATTGGGCCAGCAGCGCGGCATCTACCGGATTCGCGTTTTTGCCGACCAGGGCAAGCTGTCGATCCGCTATTTCGACGGACTGACCGACGTTCCCCAAATCGCCGAGGCTTTGGCTGCAGCGACCGAACAGTGCGCCGCCGAATGCCGCGAACTGGCATCCGCCGATCCGGACGAGGAGGAAACCGGGTGGCTGGACAATGCCGTGCAGGAAGCCAGGGAGACTTTCTCCGCCGCCGGCATCGTATTCCGCAGCGTGTTCAATCCGCCGGAGGGTGGTCGCAATGGCCTGGTGGGGGAATTCCTCACCGACGTGCTGGTGCTCTACCTGGTCAAAGCCCACTGGCACCTGATTACCCAGCACTGGCTGCGGCGGCCGTGGGAATTCCGCTACGAGTGGAGCGCCGCCATCTACATGATCTATCTGTTGGTCCGTTCCAAAAAGCCGAAATCCTGAACATGGACGCCGTGACGCCGAGCCTCAAGCACTGCCGGGTGGTGCACCGCACCCGGCATCGGGTCCGCATCATGGCGCCCACCCTGCGGCAAGACCTGGAGCGCGCCTATCTCTATGAGATCCTGCTGCGCAAGCACCGGGCCATCGGCTCGGTCCGGGTAACCACCGCAATCGGATCCGCCACCGTCTACTTCGATCCCAACCAACTGCCGATCGGCCAGTTGGAAATCCTGCTGGACACGGTGCTCGGCAATCTCGGCAGCGGCCCCCGGAGTTGTCCGGTGACTCCCGCCGATTCGGACGAGGCCAATCCGGAGCACGAATACAATCTGGCGCTGGAAGGCATGACCTGCATCTCCTGCGCCCTGCTGGTGGAGATGCTGCTGCGGCGCGATCCCAGGGTGACTTCGGCCAGCGTCAACTTCGCCACCGAGACCGCCCAGATCCGCACCCGCATGAGCAAGGAGCAGCTCTACGACGTGGTGCGCACCCTGGGCTACCGGCCCCAGCCCATGGACAGCCTGAGCCAGCGCCGGGTCCAGATGCTGCGGGAAAAGGACCGCCTCGGCAGTGCCTGGAAGCATTGCTTCTGGTCGGCGGTGCTGAGTGTGCCCACGGTGATGATCGGCATGTTTGCCCCCCATTCTCCGCTGATGGGCTGGGTACAACTGGCGGTATCGGCGCCGGTGATCCTGTGGAGTGGCTGGGGCTTTTTCGAGAAGGCCTACCGGCTGGCCCGGCAGGGTTCCGCCAACATGGACAGTCTGGTCGCCCTCGGCGTGGGCTCGGCCTACGGCTACAGCCTGATTTCCTTGCTGATCGGCCGCCGCGAATACTACTTCGAGGCTGCCGCCGGCATCGTCACCTTCGTGCTGATGGGCCGCTACCTGGACGAGAAGGCGCGCGGCCAGGCCCACGAAGCGATCCGCCAGCTGATCGACCTGCAGCCGCAGACCGCCACGGTGTTGAAGGACGGCGCCGAAACCGTGGTCCACATCGACGATGTCCAGATCGGCGACCTGCTGCTGGTGCGGCCGGGCGAGCGCATCCCCACCGACGGCGAGGTGGCGCAAGGCCTGTCCACCGTGGACGAGTCCATGCTGACCGGGGAGAGCATGCCGGTCATCAAGGAAGTGGGCCACAAGGTCACCGGCGGCTGCATCAACGGCAACGGTTCGCTGCAGATCCGCGCCACCGCCGTGGGCGCCGACACCGTGCTGTCCGGCATCGTCCACATGGTGGACCAGGCTCAGGCCAGCCG
>VEPB01000597.1 GCA_012026715.1 Methylococcaceae bacterium
CCACCGATGGCGTGGACGATCTCCAACCGATCGCCGTTGTGCAGCGCTATTTCGCCGTAATGCCCGTGCGGAGCAATCTCCCGGTTCAACTCCACCGCGATGCGCTTGCCTGACAAGCCCAACTCATCGACCAGCTGAGCCAGGCTCAAACCGTCCGACGTAATCCTAGTTTCACCGTTGATAATGACTTCCACGACTCAACCCTTGGCATCGGCGGGATCGAAATCGGCGGTGGCTTCGCGGTGTTCGCGCCTGCGATTCACCGCGTCGGCCAGGATGCGCAGCAATTTTTCGCTGTCGTCCCAGCCCAGGCAGGCATCGGTGATGCTCTGACCGTAGACCAGGGAACCACCCGCCACCAGTTTCTGCTGGCCCTCCACCAGATTGCTCTCCACCATCACGCCGAAGATGCGAAAATCCCCTGCCGCCAGCTGCTGGGCCACGTTTTCGCCCACCGGAAACTGCTTGCGGTAGTCCTTCATGCTGTTGGCGTGGCTGAAATCCACCATCACAAAGGGTGGCAAGCCGGCCTTCTCCAGTTCCAACGCAGCCGCATCCACACTCGCCGCATCATAGTTCGGCAGCTTGCCACCCCTCAGGATCACGTGGCTGTCCTCATTGCCGGTGGTGGAGAAGATCGCCGAATGCCCGGCCTTGGTCAGCGACAGGAAATGATGGGGGCGCCGGGCAGCGCCGATGGCGTCCACCGCCACCTTGATTCCGCCATCGGTGGCGTTTTTGAAACCCACCGGACACGACAGCCCCGACGCCAGCTCCCGATGCACCTGGCTCTCGGTAGTCCGGGCCCCGATCGCACCCCAGGAAATCAGATCCGACACATACTGGGGCGTGATCAGATCCAGGTACTCCGTAGCCGAGGGCATCCCCATCTGATTCAGGTCCAGCAATAACTTGCGCGCCAAGCGCAGGCCCTTGTTGATGTTGAAGCTCTCGTCCAGATCCGGGTCGTTGATCAGCCCTTTCCAGCCGATGGTGGTGCGCGGCTTCTCGAAATAAACCCGCATCACGATCAACAGATCGCGGTTCAACTCGGTCTTCAGCGCCAGCAGCCGCTGGGCATAGTCGATGGCAGACGCGGGATCATGAATGGAACAGGGTCCGATGACCACCAGCAGGCGGTCGTCGGCACCGGCCAGAATGCGGTGGATCGCCCGGCGCGCCTCCAGCGTGGTGGTGGCCGCCTGCTCGGTCAGAGGCAGCTCATTGTGCACCTCGACCGGCGCGATGACCTCGGTAATTTTGCAGATGCGCAAATCGTCGGTGTTGAAGCGCGTGTCGAGGGGAAGCGTGGAGTCAGTATTCATTGAAGCGATCCTGGGCGCCGGAAAGGGAAAGCGGTTTTTTAGCGCGCTAGTGTACCCGATTTGTCCACCCCCCTTCATCATCGCCCGGATTGACCCGGCGGTTCGCGATGAGCTACCCTGCCCGCCGCTTCAGGTGACCCGTGCGCACAGCCGCCGGGTTTAAACGGGAAGCCGGTGGTCCTTCGCGGACGCAAGCCGGCGCTGCCCCCGCAACGGTAGGCGAGTCAAGATTTAGCAACAAGTCACTGTGCATCTCCCCAGGGAGCCGCATGGGAAGGCGCTGAATCCGGGAAATCCCGCTCGCAAGCCCGGAGACCGGCCTCAAGCCATATCGGCATCGCGGTGGGCGAACTCCGGTCGGCTTGCCTTTTGCCGCCCTTCCTTCCCCCCATGCCTTCGGCAACTCACAGGCCCGCGCGGGTGTGCGCGGGGGGGAAACATCCATGACCATCCAGCTGCGCCGCCTTGCGGCAGGCGCTCCACTGTTGTTCACCGCCTCCCTGCAGGCGACCGAAATCCCTACCCCGCTGGAACCGGTGGTGATCACCGCCACCCGGACCGAGCAACCGCTCGACAAGACCCTGGCTGCGACCACGGTCATCGACCGCGCCGAAATCGAAAAACGCCAGGCGCAATCGGTGCAGGATCTGCTACGCGGGGTCCCGGGCATCTCCATTTCCACCAACGGCGGTTTGGGCAAGGTGTCGGACATCCTGATCCGCGGCACCGAGCCGGGCCACACCCTGGTGCTGATCGACGGTATCCGCGCCGGGTCCGCCACCACCGGTTCCCAAGCCATCCAAGATCTGCCGGTGGACCAGATCGACCATATCGAAATTGTCCGCGGCCCGCGCTCCAGCCTATATGGCTCGGAAGCCCTGGGCGGGGTGATCCACATCTTCACCCGCAAGGGCGGCAAGGGCCTCAAACCTTACGTGAGCGTCGGTGCCGGCAGTCATTCCGCCTACCGGGTCGCCGGCGGGGTTTCCGGGGGCGACGATAAGGCCTGGTACAACCTCAGTGGCGCCCGCCTGGAAACCCGCGGATTCAACACCTGCCGCGGCCGGCCTTTCGAACTGGGCGGCGGCGGTTGCTACACCGTCGAACCGGACCCGGACGGCTACCGCAACGACTCCGGCAGCGCCCGCCTGGGTTACCGCTTCGACAATGGCCTGCAATTGGAGGGCAATCTGCTCCACGCCGAAGGCCACAACAAATTCGACGGCAGCGTCCTGGCGGGCAACCACGGCCCCTTCGTGCAACAGGCGCTGGGCGGCAACGCCCGCTATTCGCCTTTCGCCTTCTGGGACATGAGCCTGCGCGCCGGCCGCACCCTGGACGAATCCACCCAATACTGGAACCGACAGTACGTCAGCCGCTTCAACACCCAAAGGGTCAGCGCCACCTGGCAGAACGACTTCCATCTGGCCGAGGGCCACTTGTTGAGCGCCGGGCTGGATTTCTACAACGACCAGGTGAACAGCTCCGTCGAATACTCCGTCAAATCGCGCAACAACAAGGCCGGATTCCTTCAGTACCAGCTCAGCCTCGGCGGATTCGACGCGGTGTTGGGGACCCGGGTGGACGACAATGAGCAGTTCGGCGTCCATACCACCGGCAATGTGGCGCTGGGCTATACCTGGGAAAACGGCATGCGGCTATCCGGTTCCTGGGGCAACGCCTTTCGCGCGCCCACCTTCAACCAGCTCTACTATCCCAATTACGGCACCCCGACGCTCAAGCCGGAAACCTCCGAGAGCTGGGAAGCCGGTCTCAGCGGCAAACACTTCGGGGTGTCCTGGGCGGTGAACGGCTATTACACCGAAATCGGCAACCTGATCTCCTCCACCTTCGATTCCTCCCTATGCCCGGCGCCTTTTTACTTCTGCGCCCAAAACGTCAACCAGGCGGAAATTCTGGGAGTGGAGGCAACCGCATCGACCCGGCTGCTGGGCTTCGATCTGGCCGCCACCTTCACCGCCAGCGATCCGCGCGACCCGCTCACCGACACGGTCCTGTTCCGTCGTTCCCAGGTCCAGTTCCGCTTCGATGTCGACCGGAGCGTGGGACCGGTGCGGGCCGGCGCGACGGTGTACGGCGAGGACCGCCGCTTCGACGATCCGGCTAATCAGAACCGGCTGCCCGGCTTCGTCACCGTCGACCTCCGCTTGGCAACGGAGCCGTACCGGGGCCTGTCCCTGGAAGGTCGCCTGGCCAACCTGCTGGACCAACATTACGAGACCGCCCGGTTCTTCCAGCAGGACGGCCGCAATTTCTTCATCACCCTGCGCTATGCGCCGGATATCTGAGCTTGCGCGGATTGCGCTGGATTCCCGGATTCCGCTACGCTGCATCCGGGCTACGATTTGATCACCGCTTTCTGACTGGAGAATTCCCATGACCGCCCCCCTCGTCCACGCCAACCGCATCATCCTGCTCGGCCTGTTTGCCCTCATGGCCGCCACACGCAGCCATCATTTCGCCTCGGTCACCCACCTGCCCGATGCCTCTTGGGCGGTGTTTCTGCTTGCCGGCTTTTACTCGGGCCGGGCCTGGCTGTTCGTCGCCTTGCTGGCCCTGGCTGGCCTGACCGACTACTTGGCCATCGGCTGGTTCGGCGTCAGCGATTACTGCATCAGCGCCGCCTATGGCTTCCTCGCCCCGGCTTACGGCGCCCTATGGCTGGCCGGATCCTGGTATGGCCGCCATCATCACCTGCAGGCCTCGACGCTGTTGCCGCTGAGCGCGGCCCTCTTGGCGGGCACCGCCCTGTGCGAAGCGATCTCCGGAGGCAGCTTCTATTTCCTGGCCGGCCGCGCCGCCGAGACCAGCCTGGCCGGCTACGCTGCCCAATTCCTGAACTACTACCCGGCGTCCCTGCAAGGCACCGCCCTCTACGTCGGGG
>VEPB01000097.1 GCA_012026715.1 Methylococcaceae bacterium
CTTACTACCTCATAACTGGAAGCCGGCCGATACATGACAACCCATGGCTAGCTGATCCAGCTCCATAGGGAAAGAACGCGCTCCGGCGGACGGTTACGTGCTGGATCTGGCTCCGATGACGGCCGAGGACGCCCGGCAGTTGGCTAGTTCCATGAATTGTGGCTTGGCCCCGGATCAAGTGCAGTGCGTCGTGATCCTTGCGGAAGGGATTCCATTGTTCATCGAGGAACTGGCTCGCTGGCTAGCGAAACGGCCGCTGGAAGATCGTTCCGGTCCCATTCCGGAGAGCTTGAACGACCTCCTCCTGAGCCGCATCGACCAGATGGACGGCGCGCGCCGCATTGCCCAAGCCGGAGCTAACCTCGGTCGAACTTTCGAGCGGCATCTGCTCGCCGCCGTCGTGGCGGAAGAGAGGGCGATCTGGAGCGCGATCTGCCAGTCTTGTTTCATTCAGGCCTCATTCAGGAGAACGAACAAGGGGTCCAGTTCCGCCATGCCCTGATCCAGGCCGCGGTTTATCAGTCGCAGCCACTTCTGCTGTGCCGTGAGACCCATCGGCGCATTGCCCGAACTTTGCAAAGCCTGGCTCCCGAGGTTTGCCGCGCCGAGCCGGTGATCCTGGCTCATCACCTGACCCGTGCCGGCGAAATCGAACCGGCGATTCAGTACTGGTGTCTGGCCGCTGAATCGGCCGCCAGGTATTCGGGGCACCACGAAGCCGCCAGCCACTACCGCAAGGCCTTGGGTCTGCTTGCGGCTTTGCCGGATGAAAGCGGGCGGGTAAATCAGAAACTGTCGCTGACCACTTCGCTGGGCATGCCGTTGGTTTTTGCCGTGGGGTTTGGCAGCGCGGAGGTTCAGGAAATCTTCGCCCAAGCCTACGCTCTTTGGGGTGATAGCACTTGCGCCGAACAGATCTTTCCGGTCGTTTACGGTCGCTGGATGACGGCGGGCTCCCTCGTCGATTACCGATATTCCATCGAGCTTGCCCGCCAGATGGATCATCTGGCGGCAAGCGCCGGGCGTCCCGATTTCGGGTTGGCCGCCCATCTGGGGCAGCTGATCACCTCGTTCTGGATGGGACGTTTCGCCGAGATCAAGGATCATGCAGCTCGAGTCTCGGAGTTGTGCCGATGGGTCGATCCTGAGCGCTAGATCCAGCTCCGGCTCTTTGGTGTCGATCCGCGGGTTTTTTATGGCCAGGGTTTTTGGGCACTGACCCTATGGTTCCAAGGGGATCCGGAAGGCGCGTTTGAAGCGGCGGAAGCGACGTTGAATGCCGCGGCCCAGTCTCGTTACGCCGATAGTCGGTGCATGGCGCTGGCCTTGTCGGCACAGTTGAAGCACTACCTGAATGAGCCGGCGGGTGTGCTCGAATACGTCGGCGAACTGGCAACCCTAGCCGAGCACCATGACCTGCCCTTATGGGCGGCTTGCGCTCAATCGCTTCGGGGGGGGGGCTCAGACGGTACAGGGCGATCGGGCCGGTCTGGAATTGTCCCGCCAGGGATGGGCCAGGATTCGCAGCAAGACGTGCGGAGCCGAGGTCATGTATGGCGCCATGCATCTGGACGCACTTGCTGCCCTGACCTGCCCTGGGGAGGTGCTGGAATTGGTGTATAGCCTCCTCGAAACGGCGACGCAGCGGCAGGACGGCCATTTCCTGCCGGAACTTCACAGGCTGAAGGGTGAAGCCTTGCTGGCGGCTAAACCGGAACTCGGCAGCGCGGCAGAGGCCTGCGTTCAGCAAGCGCTGCACTTGGCCCGTCAGGCCAACGCGAGAATGTTGGAGCTGCGCGCCGCCTGGGGTTTATTCCGGCTGCGGGTAGAACCGTCGGCTTGGATCCGGTTGAACGCCATTGCTGCATCCTTCGGGGAAGACTGCAGTATCCGCGAGGTTTTGGAAGTCCGCCGGCTCGGGCGCCGTTGCCGCCCGCCGTGAGGGCCGACCCCATCGCCGGCCCGGCGCTGCACCTGGACCTCGGGCGAAAGGGCCGGATGACGGTAAGGCTGAGATCAGTCCCCGACTAGGCTCGGCGGAATCTTCCGTAACTCCAGTAGGCGGCGCAGGCGCCTTCCGAGGAGACCATGCAGGAACCCATGGGGCTTTCGGGCGTACAGACCGTGCCGAACAGCTTGCAGTCGGTGGGGCGTTTCTCTCCCCGCAGGATGGCAGGACATTCGCAGCCCTTGACGTCGCCGCCCGGTTCCTCGCGCAGGGAGAAACGGAACTCGGCGTCGAATTCGGCGTAGGCCGGGCCGATCCGGAGGGCGCTTTCCGGGACCCGTCCGAGTCCGCGCCATTCGAAACCGTCGCGCAGGGCGAAGACCTCGGCGGTGAGCGCTTGCGCCTTGAGGTTGCCGTCGCGGCTCACGGCGCGGGTGTATTCGTTTTCCACTTCGCAGCGGCCCTGGTTGATCTGACGGAGCAGCATCAGGGTCGACTGCATGACGTCGAGCGGCTCGAATCCGGCGATCACCACCGGCTTGGCGTATTCCTGCGGCACGAATTCATAAGGTTTGCTGCCGATCACCGTGCTGACGTGGGACGGTCCCAGGAAACCATCCAACGCCGGCGGCCGGGCGTTGCCGGGCGTCCCGAGCAGATGCCGCATGGCTGCCGGGGTCAATACGTGGTTGCAGTAGACACTGAAATTGGCCAGCCCCTCCTCTCTGGCCAGCTTGAGCGCCACCGCCGTGGGCGGGGTGGTGGTCTCGAAGCCGATGGCGAAGAACACGACGGGACGCTGCGGGTTCTGCCGGGCGATCTTGAGCGCATCTTGAGTGGAATAGACCATGCGGATGTCGGCTCCGACAGCCTTGGCCTTGAGCAGGCTGGTGCCGCCGGCGGGTACCCGCAGCATGTCGGCATAGCTGCACAGGATCACGCCGTGTTCCGCCGCCAGTTGAATCGCGCCGGAAATGCGGCTGGCCGGCAGCACGCACACGGGGCAGCCCGGGCCGTGGATGAACTGGACGTTGGCTGGCATCAGATCCTGGATGCCGTAGCGGAAGATGGCATGGGTGTGGCCGCCGCAGAATTCCATGAAACGGTAGTCCCGACCACTCCCGGCTTCCCGGGCGATGGCTCCGGCCAGCTTGACCGCCAGGTCTTTCTGGCGGAATTCGTCCAGATATTTCACGGTGTCAGCCCGGCTTCGGCGAACAGGTCCAGGGTCAGCCTGGCTTCCTCCTCGCTCAGCTTGTTGAGAGCATAACCCACATGGATCAGCACATAGTCGCCCACCGCCGCGTCCTCCACCAAAGCCAGGGAGACTTCCTTGCTGACCTCGCCCAGCAGGACCACGGCGCTGTTATCAACGCTGTTGATGGAAACGATCTGAGCGGGAAGGGCTAGGCACATGGGGCGGTTCCGTCGGTGTGAGGTTCGGCGCGAGGCGCTCGGGTCAGGGCAAGGAAAGCCGCTGTAGACGACCGTTGCAACTGTCGCGCTTTTCGACAACCAGCTTGGCCTGTTCGTTGGTGTTCGCCAATCCGCAGAACAGCGGACTCTCTCCGGAAAGGCTGATCACCGCCACTTTCGATACCCGCTTGCCGGGCCCGTTGGCGGTAGGCGGTTCCCGCGCCTCCAGGTGGAAGATGAGCGTCTGCGCCTCGCCCGATGGCGGCAACCACTCGACCCCGTCGGATGCGACATTGGGCGAATCGCCGAAGCGGTGGGTTCCGAAAAGCGGCTCGCGGGTACTCCACAGAGTGCCGTTGCGGCCGAATTCCAGCCATGAGGCGTCGTCGGTGTAGACCAGGAACAGTTGCCAGCCATCGACGCCGGGACACTCCTTGGCGCCCACCTCGCGTTCGTCAAAGGCCCGGCGCTGCTTCGCCGTCGGCGGCTGGCAGGCTTCGGTCCTGATCGAGGTATAGCGATAGGGGATGGCCGGGCCGACGAAGTCCTCGGCGAGGGCCGGGGAACCGGCGGCAACGGTGAGCCAGGCCAGAATGAGTGCGCAAATCCCGCGGTTCATGCCAATTTCCTGTGAAATCCCGATGGAATCAGGCCAGGACCATCTGCCGGGCCGCCCGCACCCACTGCCTCCAGGCTTCCATGCCTTCGCC
>VEPB01000145.1 GCA_012026715.1 Methylococcaceae bacterium
CCGATTGAGATGGCTGAGCGCGGTTTTCGCGTGAGTACCCGATTTCTCCCTATCCCATCCGGGATACAATAATCTTTTTCCAAGAGCCAACAGGTGGGGCCTATGTATAGTAAGGGGATGGAGATTTCCGGTTTCGACGACGAGCTGTGGGCGGCAATCCGCGACGAAGAGCGGAGGCAGGAAGACCATATCGAACTGATCGCCTCGGAAAACTACGCCAGTCCCAGGGTGCTGCAGGCTCAAGGTTCGGTGCTCACCAACAAGTACGCGGAAGGCTATCCGGGCAAGCGCTATTACGGCGGCTGCGAATTCGTGGACAAGGTGGAAGAGTTGGCGATCGACCGGGCGAAGCGCCTGTTCGGGGCGGACTACGCCAACGTCCAGCCCCATTCCGGGTCACAGGCGAATGGCGCGGTCTACATGGCGATGCTGGAGCCGGGCGACACCGTGCTGGGCATGAGTCTGGCCCACGGCGGCCATCTGACCCACGGCGCCAAGGTCAATTTCTCCGGCAAGATCTATAACGCCATCCAATACGGGCTGAATCCGGTCTCCGGCGAGATCGACTACGAGCAGGTCGATAGCCTCGCTCGCGAGCATCGGCCCAAAATGATCGTGGCCGGATTTTCCGCCTACTCCCGCATTGTCGACTGGGGCCGGTTCCGCCGCATCGCCGACGAGGCGGGGGCCTACCTGGTGGTCGACATGGCTCACGTGGCTGGATTGGTGGCGGCGGGGCTTTATCCCAACCCGGTGCAGATCGCCGACGTCACCACCACCACCACCCACAAGACCTTGCGCGGACCGCGCGGCGGGCTGATTCTGGCGAAGTCCAATCCGGACCTGGAAAAGAAGCTCAATTCCCTGGTATTCCCCGGAACCCAGGGCGGACCTTTGATGCACGTCATCGCCGCCAAGGCGGTGGCCCTGCTGGAAGCGCTGCAGCCGGATTTCAGAACCTATCAGGCGCAAGTCGTGGAGAATGCCAAGGCCATGGCGGAAACCTTCGTTGCCCGCGGTTTCAAAATCGTTTCCGGCGGAACCGACAATCATCTGTTCCTGGTGGACCTGATTTCCAAGGGGTTGACCGGCAAGCTGGCCGACGAGCGGCTGGGACTGGCCCACATCACGGTCAACAAGAACGCCGTTCCCAACGACCCCCAATCTCCCTTCGTTACCAGCGGCATCCGGGTCGGCACGCCGGCGGTGACCACCCGCGGTTTCGGCCAGGCCGAATGCGTCGCCTTGGCAGGCTGGATGTGCGACGTATTGGACGATCCGCACAACGACGCCGTGATCGAGCGGGTAAAGGCCGAGGTGGGCCACATCTGCCGCAAGTTTCCGGTGTACGCCGGTTAAGTGCGGCCCGAATTTCGGGCAAAACAAAACCCGGCGCTTAGGCCGGGTTCTGGAGATTTGGCGTGAAAGGCCGGGTCAGGCTTGCCGGATCGGCGTTCCTCTCGGTTTGGAAAGTTGGTGGATGATCCAACCGGCAACCAGCAACAGCGGCGCCAACGGAAATTTAAGCAGCATTGATCCAAGCCAGGTTAGTGCGG
>VEPB01000276.1 GCA_012026715.1 Methylococcaceae bacterium
AACCTGCCGGCCACCACCGGACGCTTCATCCGGCACTGCCTGCGCCGCTTCCGTGGCTGGATCGCCCTCATGGTGCTGCTGGAAGCCGGCCAGGCGGGCTGCGCCATCCTGCTGCCCTACGCCATCGGCCGCATCATCGCGGCGGTGAGCGGCGGCCACGGCGCCAGGCTCGAGGACGTGCAGCAGCCGCTCCTTTGGTTCGCCTTGCTGGGGCTGGGCGAGGTGCTGTTCAGCCGGGCCAGCGGCGCCGCCCTCATCACCGCCGGACCGCGCATGCGGCGGGAGACCACAGCCGAGCTCTACGCCTATCTGCAGCACCATTCCCACCGCTATTTCAGCGAACACTTTGCCGGCGCCCTGGCCCACCGCATCACCGAGACCGCCACCAGCATCAACCACGCCATCTGGACCATCCTGTTCGATTTCTGGCCGGTGGCCATCGTGTTCGCCGTTTCGGTCACCCTGCTGAGCCGGGTCCATCCGCTGCTGGCCGGCTTCGTGGGCGGCTGGGCGCTGCTGTTTGCGCTCGCTTCCTACGGCTTGGCGCGCCGCTGCCAGCCCTATGCCCAGAGCTTCGCGGCGGTGCGTAGCGACGTCAACGGGCGCATCGTCGATTCGGTCAGCAACCTCACCAGCGTCCGGCTGTTCGCCCGCGCCGAACACGAACGCCGGCTGCTGGGCGGCCATCTGCAGCGGGAACTGAAAGCGGCGCGCAAGACCTTCTGGTACATGGAGCGGGTGCGCTGGTTTCAGTTCTTCGCGGCGCTGATCCTCAAAGTGGGCACCCTCTACCTGGCCCTGGTCCTTTGGCAGGATGGCGCCATCGGCGTGGGCGATTTCGCCATGGCCACCGGCCTGGCGCTGCTGATCATCTCGGAAGCCCGCAACCTCAGCCGCCGCTTCCTGGAATTCTTCGAATACGTGGGCAATGTCGCCAACGGCGTCCACACCATCATCCAACCCCACGAAGTCATCGACCGGCCCGGCGCCCGGCCGGTGACGATCCGGCACGGCGAGATCGTGCTGGACCGGGTGGATTTCGGCTACACCCCGGAACAGCTGAGCTTCCAGAACCTCAGCGTCCGCATCGCGGCCGGCCAGCGGGTGGGGCTGGTGGGCTACTCCGGTTCCGGCAAGTCCACCTTCGTCTCCCTCATCCAGCGGCTTTACGACGTTCAATCCGGCAGCATCCGCATCGACGGCGTCGATCTGCGCGAGATGACGCTGGACTCGCTGCATTCCCAGATCAGCCTGATCCCGCAGGATCCCAGTCTGTTCCATCGCAGCCTGATGGACAACATCCGCTACGGCCGACTGGACGCGGAGGAAGCCGCAGTTCTGGAGGCGTCCCGCCGCGCCCACGCCCACGACTTCATCCACCGGATGCGGGACGGCTACCGCTCCCTGGTAGGCGAGCGCGGCGTCAAGCTGTCCGGCGGCCAGCGCCAGCGCATTGCCATCGCCCGCGTCATCCTCAAGAACGCGCCCATCCTGATCCTGGATGAAGCCACCTCGAGCCTGGACTCGGTGACGGAGCAGGCCATCCAGGACAGCCTGGACGGCATCATGGCGGGCAAGACCGTGCTGGTCATCGCCCACCGCTTGTCCACCATCGCCCATCTGGAGCGCATCCTGGTGTTTCACGAGGGCCGCATCGTCGAGGATGGCAGCCACGCCGAACTGATCGCCCGCCGCGGCCATTACGCCAAGCTGTGGGAGCGCCAGGCCGGGGGCTTCCTGCCGGAACAGGAGTTGGCTTAAGCCAAGGAAACCACACCGAGAATCCCCCACGGCGAGCCTGGCAACGACACCCGTTTCGCAACAGTCCGTTTATCAAACACTGATTTGCGCCCGGTTGGCGGTCACGCCCGCCACGATATAATCGATCGTTGCCGACGATTCGGCTGACGAACGTCCAGGCCCGATCCTCGCGTGGCGGCCAGCCTATCCGGGCGTCCCACCCAACCATGACGGACAAGCCATGAATAAAATCGCCAGACTCGAAGTGGACAACCAGACCTACGAACTCCCGGTCGTCGAAGGCACCGAAGGGGACAAGGCGATCGACGTATCCCGCCTGCTCAGCCAATCCGGCTATACCACCCTCGACTCCAGCTACGCCAATACCGCCTCCTGCATCTCCAGCATTGCCTATATCGACGGTGACAAGGGCATCCTGCGCTATCGCGGCATCGACATCGCCGAACTGTGTGAAAAATCAACCTTCATGGAAGTCAGCTATCTGCTGATTTACGGCAAGCTGCCCAACAGCGCGGAGTTCGCCCGTTTCAAGGAACGGGTGCACCACCACTCGCTGATCCACGAGGACATGAAGAGCTTCTTCACCTCATACCCCGGCCATGCCCATCCCATGGCCATCCTGTCGGCGATGGTGTGCTCGCTGTCGGTCTACCACCCGGAACTGCTGGAGCCCAACCAGAGCCCGGCCCAGCGCGACCAGACCATCACCCGGCTGCTGTCCAAGGTGCGGGTGCTGGCCGCCTTCGCGTACAAGCGCTCGGTAGGCGAGGCTTTCGTCTACACCCGGCCGGAGCTGGATTACATCTCCAACTTCATGCACATGCTGTTCACCACCCCGATGAAGCAATACGTGCCGGACGAGAAGATCCGCAAGGCCTTGGACGTGCTGTTCATCATCCACGCCGACCACGAGCAGAACTGTTCCACCTCCACGGTGCGCATGGTGGGATCGTCCAAGGCCAATCTGTTCGCCTCGCTGGCGGCCGGCATCTGCGCCCTGTGGGGACCGCTGCACGGCGGCGCCAATCAGGCGGTCATCGAGATGCTGGAGGAAATCCACGCCGACGGAGACAACTACAAGAAATACATCGACAAGGCCAAGGACAAGAACGATCCGTTCAAGCTCATGGGCTTCGGCCACCGGGTCTATCGCAACTACGACCCCCGCGCGACCATCATCAAGCGCTATTGCGACGATGTCCTCAACCACCTGGGCATCCACGACCCCATCCTGGACATCGCCAAGGAACTGGAGCACGCCGCCCTCACCGACCCCTATTTCATCGAACGCAAGCTCTACCCCAACGTGGACTTCTATTCCGGCATCATCTACCGGGCCATGAAGATCCCCACCAAGATGTTCACGGTGATGTTCGCCCTGGGCCGATTGCCGGGTTGGATCGCCCACTGGAAGGAAATGGTGGAAGACCCCGGCATGCGCATCGCCCGCCCCCGCCAGGTCTACAACGGCGAAGTCGGGCAGGCTTACAAGCCGATCGATCAGCGACTCTGAAGGCCACCACCACGGCTCCCGGGCAGAATTTGCCGTCCGGGAGCGCGCTTAACCATTTCACTTCCGCCCCGACTGCGCTAGAATAAGCGGTCCACCAGGAGAGGTACCGAAGTGGCCATAACGGCGCCGACTCGAAATCGGATGGGGGACTAACATCCCCACGTGGGTTCGAATCCCACCCTCTCCGCCAAATCA
>VEPB01000580.1 GCA_012026715.1 Methylococcaceae bacterium
GCGGCACAGGCCGAACTCACCGTGCAAATCACCCAGGGCGTCGAAGGCGGCATCCCCATCGCGGTGGTCCCCTTCGGCGGCGCCCCGGCGGCCGGCGACAACCTGGGCTCCATCGTTTCGGCAGACCTGGCCCGTAGCGGCCGGTTCAAGACTCTCCCGGAAGATTCCATGCTGGAGAAGCCCACCAGCCCGGATCAGGTGCGGTTCCAGACCTGGCAGGCGCTGGGCCAGGACGACCTGGTGATCGGCCAGGTGCAGCAGACCGGGCCCGGGCAGTTCAATGCCCAGTTTCATCTGTTCGACACCGTGCGCGGCAACCTCATCGGCAGCTGGAATCTGCCGTTCGCGGCGCCGGAATCCCGCCGCACCGCCCACCGCATCGCCGACATCATCTACAAGGAGCTGACCGGCCAGCCCGGCGCCTTCGCCACCCGGGTCGCCTATGTGACCGTGGTGGGCAGCGGCAAGGAGCGCCAGTACAAGCTGCAGGTCGCCGACACCGCCGGCTACAACCCCCAGCCCATCCTGGGCTCCAAGGAGCCCATCATGTCGCCGGCCTGGTCGCCGGACGGCAAGCAGATTGCCTATGTCTCCTTCGAGAACAAGACGGCGGCCATCTTCACCCAAACCCTGGCCAGCGGCGATCGCCAGAAGATTTCCGAGACGCCGGGCATCAACGGCGCGCCGGCTTGGTCGCCGGACGGCTCCCGCATGGCGCTGACCCTGTCCAAGGACGGCAACCCGGACGTCTACGTCATGAGCCTGGGATCGCGTTCGCTGACCCGCATCACCGACCACTACGCCATCGACACCGAGCCCAACTGGTCGCCGGACGGCAGCCGCATCGTGTTTACCTCCGATCGCGGCGGCAAGCCCCAGCTTTACACCGTCAGTCCCTCCGGTGGCCAACCCCAGCGGCTGACCTTCGAGGGCGACTACAACGCCCGCGGGGTGTTCTCACCCGATGGCAAGAGCATCGCTATGGTCCACGGCAACGGCGGCGACTACCGGATCGCCCTGATGGACCTGGCGAGCAAGCAGGTCCGTACCCTGACCCGCGGTCCTCAGGACGAATCGCCCGGTTTCGCCCCCAACAGCAGCATGCTGCTCTATGCCGCCCGCGGCGGCAATGGCGGCCAGCTGGCGGCGGTTTCGGTGGACGGCAAGGTGCGCCAGAGCCTGCGCATCGACAGCGGCGAGGTCCGCCAGCCGGCCTGGTCGCCGTAACCCATCAATCCGTAGCCCGGATGGAGCGAAGCGGATTCCGGGATTGTTGAATCAGTTTGTTCAAAGCGGGAGTGACCCAAATGAAAGTATTGAAATTAGCTGTGCTGGTAATCGTGGCGGCCCTGGCCTTCGGCGGCTGCAGTTCCAAGGGCAAGCCCAAGGGCGACGGGACCGACGGCTACGGAGCCGACGCTGCCGGTGCGGGCGGTCCTGAAATTGGCAAGTACGGCGAAGGTTCCGGCGACGCCTATGGCAGCGGCGGCAAATACGGGGCCGGGGGCGCCGGAGCGGGCGGTGATGCGGCCCTGGACGACCCCTCCAGCCCGCTGTTCAAGAAGGTCATCTACTTCCAGTACGACAGCAGCGAGGTGTTGCCGGAGTACGTGAGTGTGGTCAATGCCCACGCCAATTTTCTGGCATCCAATCCCGGCAAGACGGTGACCCTGGAGGGCCACGCCGACGAGCGCGGTTCTTCCGAGTACAACGTCGCCCTCGGCGAGCAGCGCGCCAAGTCGGTCGCCAAGATGCTCAAGCTGCAAGGGGTCACCGATACCCAGCTGCAGATCGTCAGCTTCGGTGAAGAGAAACCGGCGGTATCCGGCCACGACGAGTCGGCCTATCAGCAGAACCGCCGGGTCGAGCTGGCTTATCCGGGCCACTAATCCATCTGCGGCTTTTAGGTCCCCATGCTTATGAAACACCTGTCTCAGCCTGGTTTCCCTGCCCTTTCCCTCTCGCGGGAGGAAATGCCGGGCAAGGCATTCGCATTGCGAGCCTGTGGCGCTGCCCTGCTGGCCGTGGCGGTCGGCGCCGCCCAGGCCCGGCCCGGCGATGCCCGCTACGATCCCGACTACGATCAAGCCGGAGAATACGCGGTCGGCACCCTGGACGAGCGGGTCGCCAAGCTGGAGAAGCGGCTGTCGGGGGAAGCGGTGCTGGAGATGTCAAATCGCCTGGACCAGTTGCAGGGCGACGTTCAGCGGCTGCAGGGCGTGGTGGAGGAGTTGACCCACGAGCTGGAAAAGGCCAAGAAGCAGCAGCGGGAGTTGTACGACGACCTCGACCAGCGTATTTCCGGTGGCAATGCGGCAGGGCAGCAGCCGGTCGCGCCGGATGGCGGGACCGAGTCCTCTCCCCCGCCGGAGGGTTCGCCGCCTCCTCCGGTTGCTCCTACACCGCCGCCGACGCCGCTGGTGGGTAACAACCCGCCTCCGCGTCCGCCGGTGGTCGATGCCGGGGCCGACGCGGCAGCCCGCAAGGCCGCCTACGACAAGGGCTTCAATATGCTGAAGGACAGCAAGTACCCGGAAGCGGTCAAGGAGTTCAAAAAATTCCTGGGCAGCTATCCCACCGGGGAATATGCCGACAACGCCCAGTACTGGATGGGCGAATCCTACTACGTGATGCGCGACTTTCCGTCGTCGCGGGAGTCTTTCCGCAAGGTCATCAAGGATTTTCCGCAGAGCCCCAAGGCGGCCGATGCGCAGCTAAAGCTGGGCTACATCGAATACGACAGCAACCAGTGGGCCAACGCCCGCAGCCTGCTCAACGATGTGGTCAAAAACTATCCGGGCAGTAACGCCGCCCAGCTGGCCACCAAGCGTTTGGCCAAGATGAAGCAGGAAGGGCATTAGTGTAGCTTGGGCTAGGCGCAGCCTAGCCTAAAAGGCTTGTTGCCCGTGCCCCAAGAACTCCGCATCACCGAAATCTTCTACTCTCTCCAGGGCGAGTCCCGCAGCGTGGGCTGGCCCACGGTGTTCGTGCGGCTCACCGGCTGTCCCTTGCGCTGTGTCTATTGCGATACCGCCTATGCCTTCAGCGGTGGCGAAAAACGCTCGCTGGCGGCAATACTGGAGGAAGTGGCCGGCTACTCCCCGCGTTACGTCTGCGTGACCGGCGGCGAGCCGCTGGCGCAGAAGGCCTGCCTGACCCTGCTGACCGAACTGGCCGAGCGCGGTTATGAGGTTTCGTTGGAAACCGGCGGCGCCATGGACGTGGCCGAGGTCGACCCCCGCGTAGCCAAGGTGATCGACCTCAAGACGCCGGCTTCCGGCGAGCAGCACCGCAACCGATACCAGAATCTGGAGCACCTCACGGTCAGGGACCAGGTCAAGTTCGTGATCATGGACCTGGACGACTACCGCTGGGCGGTCGGGCAACTGGCGGAACACCGGCTGGCCGAGCGTTGCGAAGTGCTGTTCTCTCCGGCCCTGGGCTACCAGAACCCCACCGAACTGGCCGAGGCCATCCTGCGCGACCGCCTGCCGGTGCGGTTCCAACTGCAGTTGCACAAGCTGCTATGGGGAAACGCGCCGGGCAAGTGAAACAGCTCTGCCCGGGAATTGTCGCCTGCCGCTGGGTATCAGGAACGTCCGGATGCTGCACACCCTCGCCATTGCCAATTACCGATCGCTGCGCGACCTCGTCTTCCGTTGGGGCGGCTCGACGTCGTCACCGGCGCCAACGGCTGCGGCAAGTCCAATCTCTACCGGGGGCTTTCCGGCTGCTGGCTGAAACCGCCCAGGGCGGCGCGGTGGCGTCCATTGCGCGGGAGGGCGGCTTGCCGTCGGTGCTGTGGGCCGGCCCGGAATCCTTTGCAAAATCCGTTCGGCGCGGCGAACATCCGGTCCAAGGGGGTCGGCGGCGCGAGCCGGCGCATTTGCGCATGGGGTTTGCCGACGACAAGCTGAGCTATGCCGTGTATATCGGGCTGCCGACGCCGACCTTCGATAGTTTCGGCTTGGATCTCGAGATCAAGCGCGAATCCATCTGGCATGGCCCGGTGTAGCGCAAGGCAGGCGCCGTGCTGGAGCGGCGCGGGGCGGCGGTTGTGGCACGGGTCGAGCTGCCAGGATTTGGGCGATGATGTAGCGAATCAAGTCGCGCCAACGTTCCAACTTCGGCAACCAGATTGCCCTGGGCGCGTCGCGCCCGATTCCATCCCGATAGTTGCAGCATGGCTCCCACCGCGTCGAAGCCCTGGTTGACCGGTTGCCAGTCGCGCCGTGAGCACTGCCGCTCGATCAGGCGTTTGACCC
>VEPB01000561.1 GCA_012026715.1 Methylococcaceae bacterium
CGCGGCCTTGGCCAGCATGGCGGCATCGGCCACCAGGGCGTTGACATTGTCGATGGCCAGGTTGAGGTTGTTCTTGATGGTATTGAAGTCGCCGTTGTAGGTGTCGGTGATCTTGGACGGGATCGCCCCCCGGGCGATGCGGTCGACGTAATCGGCGGCCACGTTCAGGGGTCCGATGACCGCATCCAGGGTCTGGTTCACGCCCTCCACGATCTTGCGGTAGTCGCCCTGGTGCTTGGAGGCATCGGCGCGGGTGGCGAGCTTGCCCTCCACCGCGGCCTTGGACAACATCCCGGCATCGGCCACCAGGGCGTTGACGTTGTCGATGGCCGCGTTGAGGTTATTCTTGATGACGTTGAAATCGCCGTTGTAGCTGTCGGTGATCCTGGGCGGGATGGCGCCCTTGGCGATGCGATCCACATAGTCGGCGGCCACGTTCAGGGGGCCGATGACGGCATCCAGGGTCTGGTTCACGCCCTCGACGATCCGTCGAAAATCTCCCTGGTGTTTGGATGCATCGGCGCGGGTGGCCAATTTTCCTTCCACCGCGGCCTTGGACAACATCAGGGCGTCGCTCACCAAGGCGGTGATGGACTCGGACATCTGCTTCATGCTGGCCAGCAGGCTGGTGCTGTCCCCGGGCTTCAGGTCGATCCGGCTGCTGAGGTCGCCGACGGCGATGCGGTTGGCGATGGCCGCGGCCAGGGCCGGTTCGCCGCCCAGTTGGCCGAGCAGTTGGCGCAGCGTCATAATGCCGAATCCCAGCGCGAGTGCGATGGTGACGAGGGTGATGGCAAGCAGCAGAAAGGTTGAACTGCCGATCACGGCCTTGGCATTGGCCGCGCCATCGTTGCCCAGCTTGATGTTGTAGTCGCGGTGGGCCTCGAAAGCCTCGACGAGCTTGGTTACCGTTGCCTGATTGGCCAGACCCAGATCGCGGGCCTGGTCGTTCTTGCCGGCGTCGATCAGCCCTAGCACACCGTCGAGCAGCTTTTCGTAGTCTTTCAGCGCGTCAGTATCGGCCACCAGAAGGCGCCTGTCCTCCGCGTCGGCGACGGTGGGCTCGTAGTCCTTCAGGCCTTTGTCGATCTTTTCGTGGGCCTTGTCGATCTTGTCCTTGAGTTTTGCCAGTACGGCCTTGTCGGTGACCGCCATGGCTTGCCACAAGGCGACCCGTAGCCCAGAGACGCCATCGCTGATGCCGTCCAGGGCCACCAGGGCGGGCACGGTATTCACGTTGGTGAAATTGGCCGCCTCAAACACCTTGTTCATCTGGTACAGGCTCAGGCCCGCCACCACGCACAGGCCCAAAAGGCCCCCGCCGATCAGCGCGTAAAGCCGCTGTGCCACTGTCATTTGTCCGGTCGTATTGTTCATGAGGGTTCTCCCGATCGATCAGAAATAGAGGTCTGCGTGCCGCCGGCACGCTCAAATCAGTGGCGCACGGCGTCCCGTCCGTCCTCGCGCGAAGTCACTTGCTGCATCAGCCGGGCCACGTCCAGGATCAGTGCCACCTCGCCGTTGCCGAGGATGGTGAAGCCGCCGATGCCCTTGATCAGGCTGAACACCTTGCCCAGGGGCTTGATCACCGTCTGGAACTCGCCCAACAAGTCGTCCACCACCAGCCCCGCCTTGCGGCCGGCGTACTGCACCACCACCACGTTCTCCCTTTGGATGTCGCTGTGGTGCACGTCGAAAAAGTCCCGCAGGCGCAAATAGGGCAGCACCTCGCCGCGCAGGTTGAGATAGGTTCCGTCGCCCGCCATCGCGCGGTCGGAGGCGGTCAGCTCGATGCACTCCACTACGGTGTCCAGGGGCAACACGTAGGACGAGCCCGCCACCCCCACCATGAAGCCGTCGATGATGGCCAGCGTCAGCGGCAGCCGAATCCGGATGGTGGTGCCCACGCCAGGCTCGGAGTCCACGTCTACGGTGCCGCGCAGCGACTGGATGTTGCGCCGCACCACGTCCATCCCGACGCCCCGGCCGGATAGGTTGCTGACCTGGTCGGCGGTGGAGAAGCCGGGCTCGAAGATCAGTGCATAGATTTCCCGGTCGGAGAGCACTTGATTGGTCTCGATCAGCCCCCGCTCCAGCGCTTTGGCGAGGATCTTGTCACGATTGAGCCCGCCGCCGTCGTCGCTCACTTCGATGACGATGTTGCCGGCGTCGTGGTAGGCGTTGAGCTGGAGGGTGCCGTAGGCCGGCTTGCCGCGGGCAAGGCGGATGTCGGCCGGCTCGATGCCGTGGTCCATGGAGTTGCGCACCAGGTGGGTCAAGGGATCCCCGATCTTTTCCACCACGGTCTTGTCCAGCTCGGTCTCCTCGCCGCTGATCTCCAGCCGGATGTCCTTGCCCAGTTCCTTGCTGACGTCGTGCACCACCCGCTGGAACCGTCCGAAGGTGGCGCCGATCTGCACCATGCGCAGGCTCAGCACCGAATCGCGCACTTCTTCCACCAGCCGGGTCATGGTGGAGGTGGCTTCCGACAGCCCGTCCATATTGACCCGCTCGGCGATGAGGTTGGTGGCGGCGCTGGAAATGATGAGTTCGCCCACCAGGTTGATGAGTTTGTCCAGCTTTTGGGCGTCGACCCGGATGAAGCTGGCTTCCTGCCGTTTCTGTTCCTTGACCTTCTGTTGCTTTTCCAGTGCGGCTTCCACCACCGGCGGGTGCACCACGGTCTGTTCGATCAGCACTTCGCCGATGGGCGGGGGCGGATGGCGGTCGCCGTGGGCCTGGCGGTCGAGTCCGGCCTGCAGTTCCTTGTCGGTGAGGGTGCCGCAGCGCACCAGAATTTCGCCCAGCTGCATCTCCTGCTCCGGCAGGCTGCGGATCAGTTCGATGTAATCGGAGATTTTGCTGCGCGGCGGCAGGATGTGGAGGACGCTGTCTTCCGCCACGAACTCGAACACGCTTTCGATCTCGGCCTTGGTGGCGCCGCTTTCGAAACCGATCTCGAAGCCCAGGTAGCAGGTCTCCGGGTCCATCTCCGCCGCCACCGGGAGGGCGTCGGTCAAAGTGACGATGTGGGCGATGCGCCCGAGCCGGTTGAGGTAGCGGATGAACGACAGCGGGTCCATGCCGTTGCGGAACACGTCGCTGCCGAACCGCAGCGAGAGGTGCCAGTGGTCGGCTTCCGCCAGGGTAGGCTCGGGACCGTCGCGTCGCGCTTCGGCCGGCGCCGGGGCGGTGTGGTCCGGAATTCCGGCTTCGCCCTGGGTATAGACGTTGAGCTGGCCAATCAGCCGCTGGGCTTGGGCCTCGGTGTCGGCATCCGGCTCGGCGCCTTCCGAGACTCCGTCGATCAGGGTGTTGAGCAGATCGCACACCTGCAGGAACAGCGCGGCCAGGTCGCCATCTACCGCCACCTCCCCGGCCCGCACCCGGTCCAGTACGCTTTCCGCGGCGTGGGTGAAGCGCACGATGTGGTCGAGCCCGAACAGCCCGGCGGAACCCTTGATGGTGTGGGCGGCCCGAAAAATGGCGTTGATGGTGTCGGGATCGTCAGGAGCCTGCTCGATGTGCAGCAAAGCGTCCTCCATCTGCTCCAGCAGTTCCCGGCTTTCGATGACAAAGGTCTTGAGCGCGTCGTCGAGATTCATGGCGCTACCTCGCGCTGTTCGGGGAAGGAATCACTACCGGATCGCCGAAGTATCCCCCCAGGTCGCACAGGTCCAGCACGTCCAGCACCGCCTGGCTGTGCCCGCAAAACTTCACGCTGCGCTTCAGCCGCGCCGCCTCCTGCTTCAGCAAAATCAACAGCTGCAACCCCGAGCCATCGATCTCCTGCACCAACGACAGGTCGAACTCCAACTCCGGATGCGCCGCCAACTCGCCCAGCAGATGTTGCTTGAGCTCCGCCGCCCGGTAGATGGTCACTTCACCTTCCACCGCGACCCGGTGGGGCTCGCTTCGCGTCTTCTTTGCCATGTCCCGTCTCCCGAAAAGTCTGAGATCCAGAAACTCGCGGCATGCAGCCGCACTGTTTACCTTGCCGGTTTTCTTCGGCCAGGGGCCCGGTCTCGCGGCCCATTCCTTAGGCCTCGCACCGGATGGCCACTCACGGCAGTATTAGCTTGGCCACCGCCGCCAGCATCTGTTCCGGCTTGAAGGGCTTCACCACCCAGGCCTTGGCGCCGGATTGCTGACCTTCCTGTTTTTTGCCTTCGCCGCTTTCCGTGGTCAGCATGATTACCGGGGTGAACTTGTAGGCCGGCAGCTTCTTGGCTTCCCGCAGGAACGTCAGCCCATCCATGTTGGGCATGTTGACGTCGCTGATGATCAGGTGGATCTTGCGCCCATCCAGCTTGGCCAGGCCGTCTTGGCCGTCGACGGCTTCGAGGACGTCGTAGCCTGCGCCTTGCAGTGCGATGGACACCACTTGCCGGAGGGAAGTGGAGTCGTCCACGATCAATATGGTCTTGGCCATGGGTTACCTCAAAAAAATGTAATGTCGTCGGAATCGTCTGCCGGTGCGTTCCCGCCTTCATGCACCGCCCGCTGCTCGGCCATGGTGTAAGTCCCGGCCAACTCCTCCAGCCATTGCCCCGCGTCGATGGAATGGCGAATGCGGCCGGCGGCACGGTCCTGCTGAAACTGGTCTAGGAGGCATTCCAGTTTGGTCAGATCATCACGGACATGGCAAAGCATCTGGCTCACCCGGTCCTGAAACTGCAGCGAAACCAGGACACCGGCGATTTCCTGGCCGATGGCGTCGCTTTCCTGTCGCAGCGACTCCGCGTTTTGCTCCAGCTGGGCGGTGGCTTCGTGCATTTTCTCCAGCACCTTGGCGATGGTCTGTTCCGACGAGACCACCAACTGGGTGTCCCGCTGGGAATAGCGCTCGGAAATTTTTAGCGTGGTGTTGATCTTTTCGTTGACGGCGCTCATGCGATCGACGATGCGCTTGCCGGCTTCCGACGATTTGACCGAGTGCTTGCGCACTTCGTCGGCGACGACAGCGAATCCCCGTCCCGCCTCGCCGCAACGTGCCGCTTCGATCGAGGCATTGAGCGCCAGCAGGTTGGTCTGCTTGGCAATCTTGCCGATCTCACCGGCCATGGCCGCCAGTTCTTCGGTGATCCCGGCGAGGTCGCGGATTTCCCGCGACAGCACTTCCTTGCCGTCCAAGGCCGAGCGTAGCGAGAGCATCACCGAGTCCAGCTGGTCTCGGCTGTCGTCCAGCAGTCTTACCAGATCGTCTCCGGCGGCGATGGGGTCGAGGGGGTCGCCGCGCCGCGATGAATCGACGGCGGCCTTGAGCCGCTGCACCATGTTGCCGAATCGTTCGGCCAAGACATTGATTTCGGATTCGGTGTGGGACCGCGCCGTTTCGATATGTCCAGCCCAGATCGGCAGAACCTGGCGGCACAACACGTCGAGATCATCCAATTGGGCGGTGTGGATTTGCTCGCTGGTCTCGCGCTGGCGGCGTTCCAAGTCCCGCAGTTCGGCGGCGTGCCGTTCTTTAGCCAGCAGCGATTCCAGCGCCTCATGCCACCATTTGGGGAAGAAATACCAGCCCAGACCGGCCGCTGTCCCGGCAGAGATCAGCGCGATCAGGGTCGGAACCGCGCGCAAGCCCCCATTGGCCATTATCCCGGTTGCTGCGGCCAGCCCAAGAGCCAGCGTGGCGTAGGCGAATCGGGGCGGAAGGGCGCAGTTCTCAGTCATTGGCAAGCGGCTTGGGAGTCGATGTGACGGAGTGATGCTCAGGCTGGCGAGCGCCAACCTTCCTTGATGGGGAGGCGCCAGAGTCGGTACAACGGTGGGCGTCGACGGTTGGGATGGACAACGCGCCGCGACCGGGGGGTCGGGATGGGTTCATGTCGCAGGCCCTTTTTTTTTGGCGGATCCCTGATCCGATTCGTCCTGGGGCAAAGGATAGTACGGATCAAAAATTGTGCTTCCATCGCCCGTCGTGGCTGGGGCACGGCCGAATCCCCTGTCCAGACGGCGAAGCTAGCCGGATCCCTCGCCGGATGCTGGCAGGGTTGGTGGAGCAGGTCCGTAGCCGCCACCGCCCGGGGTCGCAATGAGGAGTCGGTCTCCCGCCTCGAGCGTCAATTCGACGGTGGCTGCCAAGGGACAGACGGTGCCGCCGCGGCGCTGAAGCTGATTCGAGCCGGCCTGGCCCGGCTCACCGCCGGCCAAGCCGTGCGGACGGGTGGCGCGGCGATTGGACAGGACGGATGCCGCCATGGGTCGGAGGAACAACAATTGGCGAACGACGCCGTCGCCGCCGTGCCAGCGTCCGGCCCCGCCAGAGCCGGCGCGAATGCTGAATTTCTCCAGCCGCACCGGGAAGCGCCATTCCAGGACTTCCGGGTCGGTCAGTCGCGAATTGGTCATATGAGTCTGAACCGCCGAGGCGCCGGCGAAACCCTGTCCTGCCCCGGAACCTCCGGCGATGGTTTCGTAATACTGCAGCCGGTCGTTGCCAAAACTGAGGTTGTTCATGGTGCCCTGGGATGCCGCGAGGATGCCCAAGGCCCCGTACAGGCAGTCGGTGATGACCTGGGAGGTCTCCACGTTGCCGGCCACGGTGGCCGCCGGGTAAACCGGCGTCAGCAGCGAGCCTTCCGGGAGCATCAGGTCGACGGGGCGGAGAAAGCCGTCGTTGAGCGGAATGTCTTCAGCCACCAGGGTGCGCAACACATAGAGCACGGCGGCGCGACAGACGGCCGGCGGCGCGTTGAAGTTGTCCGAGGTCTGCGCCGAGGTGCCGGTGAAATCGACCAGTACCCTGCCATCTCCGGGCCTCGGAACGATGCGGACTTGGATGGCGCTGCCGTTGTCCATCGGGCATCGGAACTCACCGGCTGCCAACCTGAAGATTAGGCGCCGCACGCAGTGTTCCGCATAGCTTTGGACATGTGCCATGTAGGCCGTAACCGCGGCTTCGCCATGGCAGTTCGCCAGTTTTTGCAGTTCGTCGGCGCCTTTCCGGTTGGCGGCGAGTTGAGCCTTGAGGTCGGCCAGATTCTGGGCCGGGTTGCGGACCGGATAGGGGCCTATGGTCAGGCGTTGGACCAAATCGACCTCGAGCAGGCGGCCGCCACTGACGATCCGGGTCGGTTCCAGCAGCACGCCTTCTTGATCGACCCGTCGACTGGAAGCAGGCATGGAACCCGGACTGATGCCGCCCACGTCGGCGTGATGGCCGCGGGAGGCAATCCAGCCCAGCAGACTGCCGCCACTTCGAAGGTAAACCGGGCTTACCACCGTGATGTCGGGCAGATGAGTGCCACCATGGTAAGGGGAATTTAGAGCATAGGCGTCGCCAGGTGCGATATCGGTTCCGGCCGCCGCGATCACCGCCCGCACGCTCTCTCCCATGGACCCAAGATGCACCGGCACGTGGGGCGCGTTGGCGACCAGCCGCCCCAGGCGGTCGAACAGCGCACAGGAGAAGTCCAGCCTTTCCTTGATATTCACCGAGTGAGCGGTATTTTCCAGTACGGCGCCCATCTGTTCCGCCACCGCCATGAAGGCGTTGTTGAACAGCTCCAGCCGTACCGGACTGACTTCAGTGGGGGTGGCTTCCGCCGCCACGGCCACCGCCTGGCGCTCCAGCAGGAGATGGCGGAGCGGGGTGATCGTCGCCATCCAGCCGGGTTCCAGCACCAGGGTGGTGGTGGTTTCGACGACCAGCGCCGGTCCCGCAATACGGTGACCGGGCTGCAGATCCTCGCGGCGGAACACGGGCGCGGGACGATACTCGCCATGCAGGTAAACCGGGACGCTCTCGATCGGCTCTGGCAATGGCGCCGAGCAAACCGGGAGGAGCGGTTCCTCGGAGATGTCGGAGGGGGCCGCGACTTCCACGGCAATGTCCTGAACGATTAGCGGCCGATCCGGATCCGTGAACCCGTAATGTTGACGGTGCAGCGATTCGAATCGCGCCAACAGCTGTGCCAGGTTGCCGAAGTCCGCCGTAAGGGGGCAGTCGCTGCCTTGATAGCGCAGCCGCAAGCGGCGGCGCAGGCTGATGCCGGCGACCTGCGAGGTCTCGGCGGCGAGCGCCTGGAGTGCATCCTCGGCCAACTCACGGTAGCGGCTGTCCAGTTCGACCAGCAAATCCTCGGTCAAGGGCAGTTCGATCGCCGCCTGGCGGATCTGCAGGTGGTCAGCCACGCCGATTCCATAGGCGGACAGTACCCCGGCGAAGGGGGGCAGCAGGATGTGGCGCATGCCCAGGGCATCGGCGACGGCGCAGACATGCTGGCCGGCGGCACTGCCGAATCCGGCCAGAAGATACTCCCTGACGTCATAGCCGCGCTGTACCGAAACCTTGCGGATCGCGTGGGCCATGTTGTCGATGGCGATGCGCAGAAAGCCTGCGGCCCGTTCTTCAACGCTGCCGGCGCTGCTCTCGGCGGTGGCCGTCAAGGTTGCCAGAGCCTTTCGGCTGGATTCCCCATCAATAGGCTGATTGGCCTCCGGACCGAATACCTTGGGGAAGTATTCCGGCCGCAGCCGCCCCAATACGACCTGGCAGTCGGTGACGGTAGCCGGCCCGCCCCGACGGTAACAGGCCGGACCCGGATCGGCGCCGGCCGAGTCCGGGCCGACCGTCATGCGGGCGCCGTCGCTGTGGAGGACCGAGCCGCCACCTGCGGCGATGGTGTGAATCTCCAGCATCGGCACGGTGATGCGGACCCCGGCCACGACCGCGTCCTGACGGCGCTCGTAATCGCCTGCGTAATGCCACACATCGGTGGAGGTTCCGCCCATGTCGAAGCCGATCACCCGGCTCCAGCCCGCAACCTTGGCGCTGCGCACCGCGCCCACCACGCCTCCTGCCGGTCCCGAAAGAATGGCGTCCTTGCCGCTGAAGCGGGAGGCGGTCACCAAGCCACCGTTGCTCTGCATGAACGCCAGCCGGCTGCCGCCCAGTTCCCGCTCGCAGCTGTCCACATAACGGCGCAGCACCGGTGACAGATAGGCATCGGCGACGGTGGTGTTCCCGCGGGGCACCAGCTTCATGAGGGGACTGACCCGGTGCGACAGGGAGATTTGGGTATAGCCGATGCTTCGGGCCAGGTCGCCCAGCCGTTGCTCGTGCCGCGGATACCGATAGCCGTGCATCAGGACGACCGCAACCGCGCGGTAACCCGCGTCGAAGGCCGCCACCAGGTCCCGTTCCGCCGCCGCCCGGTCCAGCGGTGTCACCAGCGCGCCGTCGGCGCCGAGGCGCTCGTCGATTTCGACCACCGCCCCATACAGCATCTCCGGCAGGCGTATCTCCAGATCGAAGATTCGCGGGCGCTGTTGATCGGCGATGCGCAAGGCATCGGCGAAACCGCGGGTGATCGCCAGAACCACCGGCTCCCCCTTGCGCTCCAGCAGGGCATTGGTGGCGATCGTCGTGCCCATCCTCACTTCGCCGACCAACCCCGGCGGAATCGGCAGGTCGCTGCCAAGCCCCAACAGCTGGCGGATGCCATGCAGGGCCGAATGGTGGTAATGGGCGGGATCTTCCGACAACAGCTTATGGGTCACCAGGCGCCCGTCGGGCCGACGCGCCACGATGTCGGTGAAAGTACCTCCCCGGTCGATCCAGAAGTGCCAACCAGCCCCCCTCCCGCCGCTCGGGCCGTGGACGGAATTGTCATTGGCCGCGTGGGGGGCGTGGTTTTGTTCGCCGGGCATGGGGGTCATTGGTCGCGGTTTCCGGCTAGCCGTTTGTTATCCAAAGCATTGTCAGCCGGATTCTGCTAAAGGCGCCGAGTCAGTTCGAGCCCAGTTTATCGAGCGAAGAACTCTTTCGCGACAACGTGGAATTTACCGACATCCCCCGATAATCCCGAACTGTCTTTTCACGAGCGTACGGCCGCCGGCGTCGGAGGTCTGGGGGTATGCGGCAGGCTCGCCTGAGCGCTGGACGGTCGCTGCGACTTCTTAAAGAGGAGAGCATGCCATGTGCCCCAGATTCGTCTTAGGTTTTTCTCTCATGATCTTCGCCGGCGTGCTGCCAGAGCAGGCGATATCCGCCGAACTGCAGGTCGAAGTGGAGAACTTCGATTTCAGGCCGCCAATACTGAAGGTCAAGCCCGGTGACACGGTTACCTGGGTCTGGAGGTCGGGAAGCCACTCTGTGACCGCCACATCGGGAAGCCCGGAATCCTGGGACTCTGGAATCCATTCCGAAACGGGGTTTTCGTACTCGCGCAAATTTTCCAGCATTGGGCAGTTTCCCTATCTGTGCTCGGTACATGGCCCCTCGATGTCTGGACAGATCAATGTGGCCGATCCCGACTCGCCGGTCGGCAAATTGGATAACCCCATCAAACGCAGCATTCCAACTGGCGACATCAGCGTCAAACTGACCCAGATCGTGGCCCCGGGGGCGCTGAATTCACCGGTATGGGGTACCGCGGCCCCCGGCGACGTCGCCGGCAGGCTGTTCATCGCCGATCAGACCGGCATCCTGTGGATGATGAATCCCGATGGCAGCCAGCGGACTCAGTTTGGAGACTTCAGTTCGCTGCTGGTGAGCCTGGGCATAGCGGGGGCCGGCAGCTACGACGAACGGGGCTTGCTGGGCTTTGCATTCCACCCCGCCTATCGCGACAACGGGCTAATCTACACCTACACCTCCGAACCCGTGAACGGTGCCGCCGATTTCTCGACCATGCCGGCGGGATTCGCCGCCAATCACCAAAGCGTCATCCGCGAATGGAAAGTCGGCAATCCGGGCGATGCCGCTTCGGTCGTCGATACTTCCGCTGCTCACTCCCGGGTCCTGCTGCGCATCGACGAGCCCCAATTCAACCACAACGGCGGCGCGTTGGAGTTCGGTCCGGACGGCAGGCTTTATATAGCCTTGGGCGACGGCGGCGAAGCCGACGACCAGGGCGACGGGCATAATCCACGGAAGGGCAATGGACAGGACCGAACGACGGTACTGGGCAAGTTTCTGCGGATCGATCCGGATGCTCGCACGGCCCCCAAAGGCCAATACGGGATACCGGGGGATAATCCATTTCTGCCCCGAAAAGCTGGAACGCTGGGCGGGACCGCCGGCTGCTCGGACGGCATATGCGATGAAATCTTCGCCTGGGGCTTGCGCAATCCCTTCCGGTTTTCTTTCGACCCGGCCACCGGTGCGCTTTACGCGGGCGACGTCGGGCAAAACTCCGTGGAAGAAATCGACGTGATCAAAGCCGGTGGCAACTACGGCTGGCGCCGCAAGGAAGGCAAGTTCTGCTTCCGTCCGTTTGGCGATAAAAATGGCTATGTGACAGCTTCTTCGGCATGTGCCTCGGCCAAACTGGTCAACCCGATCGCCCAGTACGATCACGACGAGGGAACCGCTGTCATCGGTGGTTTTGTGTACCGCGGCACCGCCATTCCGGCCCTGGTCGGCCACTACGTATTTGGCGACTACTCCAGAACCGTCAATTCCAATCCAACCAAGGCACGGCTGTTCTACCTGGTGCGTGGAGAACTGGTCCGCGGAAAGCGGTTGCGCAGCAGCTCCATCGCCGAACTCAACCTGTCCACCCCCCTGGCCGACTCTACTTATTTGCTTGGATTCGCCCGCGATGCACAGGGCGAACTCTACGCGTTGACCAACACCAGTGGCGTGCCCTCCGGCGCGACCGGAGCGGTCTGGAAAATCGAGGCTCCTTGACCTGGTATGGCCAGGCATCTCAAGGCTGATGGCGCGCGCGCGCCTTCGACTCGAAGGGCCGTGCAGCAACCAGGTTTCTTCAGTAGAATGACTGCCTGCCCCGCCAAGCCCTCGGCTTTGGCGTCGGCGTCCCCTTCGTGCTGGCGTAGCTCAGTAGGTAGAGCAGCTGATTTGTAATCAGCCGGTCGCGGGTTCGAATCCTGTCGCCAGCTCCATA
>VEPB01000113.1 GCA_012026715.1 Methylococcaceae bacterium
CCCGCAGCAAGCTGATCCACGCCCTCAACTACCTGGGCGAGGCGGACCGCGCCGGGCGGGAGATGGAAGCCCTGGTGGAATTGGCCGAGCGCGGCAGCGACCCCAATGCCTGGCTGTCCGTGTCGGTCAGCCGTTGCGCCCATTATTTCTTCCACGACGACGTTGCCGGCGTGCTGGAAACGGCGGAGCGGGGTTTGCGCCTGACCCGCCAGCAGGACCTGGCCCACTGGGCCGTCATCCTCAACGCCTACCGGCTGTGGGCCCTGGCCGCGCAAGGCGACCGCCAGGCCCTCGCCGACCTCGACGCCCACTGCTGCCAGGCCGCCGCCCGCCTGCCCGCCAAGACCGCCGGTTTTCTCTACTTCCCGGCCGACGCCTATGTGCGCACCGGGCAGTGGGCCGAGGCTTTGAAAGCCCTGCGCGAGGTCCGGAGGGCAATCCGGCGCTATGGGGAGGGGTATCGGTTGGGTGAAACGTTATTGCTGCTGCGGCAATGTGCGGGCGAACGGAAGGGCTGCAACCTCAGCATGAGTAACTACGTTGCGAAGTTCATAAAATTACATCATGCGCGGCAGATAGAGTGAGCTTCTATGCGGTAGTGGCGCATAACGTTACGTATATTACTCGATAAATCGGGTATATGCGGAGCTTGGATCGCATTACAAAAGCAGCCATTAGGAAAGAAACCGCTCATTTAAGGTCTGCTTCGTCTTTTCATCAAACTGACCGGTTATCGCCATAGAATTCTCCACCTGAAATCGAGACAAACCGGCTTTTGTATACTCATCCAATAAACCATCCTCTGGTCCAACAGAATATCCAAGATTGTTCAAGCGAGCTTGCCCGCCGCTCAATTCATCTATGGGGTTGACATAACCCAGATCGAAATTAACTATATGCAGCTCCTCACCCACCTTTACTGAAACGCTACCTCGTATCGCCGTAGCCGGGATCGGCGATCGCACGAACCCCTCTGAATCGGTACAGCCTCGACAGTCGGGATGCTCGCTGCCATCCGAGGATTCGATGCTGAGTAAGTATGGCGCATTGGTGATAGGTTGATCGACAAAATCGAGAAATCGCAAATTGATGCTAGCTGTGGCGCCTCTACGCCGCAGATCGTAACGGTTACCTGTGGTTGCGGTAATTATCTTCCGTTGCCGCGATGGAATTTTCAGCAAATCCCCAGGATGGAGAATATGCCCATCCTTGCGGCCTGAACGCAGCGATAAATTGGGGCCAAAATTCCAAATCGTCTCAGGCAAAAATCCTCTCTCGAAGGCGATACTCGCCAAACATTCCCCAAGTATCACCGTATGCGCGTCGACTTCTTCCGGCGGTGATGGAGTAGACCATGGAGCATCACCCGTGCTGGTTCGCTTGTGTCCCAGCGGAATCGTTTCGATTAGGCTCCATGCACCTCGATCCGTCAGAGGTAAACCTAGTTCGTATTCTCCTGGTAACAACCCATCGAATCGCGCCTGTCCATAAGCATCAGACTTGGTGCGAACTACTTGATCAGCAGTTTTCGCTAATTCTATTAGGACGTCCGCTATCGGTAAATCCGATTCGTCTAGCACACGAACCTCGATGGCCTCCCTTTGGAAAGGGCAACCCTGCACCACCTGATCTGTTGCGACCAGTGTCTCGGTCATTGAATGCTCTTCCGCTGCTCGAAGATCTGCCAGCACGGCGAATTCATCGTCAACCTGCGTCATAGTCCTTCTCCGTATTCCGTTGCCGCGAATCCTCCATAAACGCTTGATGCTCCCGAACGTTGCAGACGTTGATTTCCAACCTGCGAAGACAAGCCTGATACAGTCGTGCCATCCGGTCGCTCGGATTGGATACCTGGGAATCTTCAAGCATGGTCTGCATCCATGACAATTCGGCTCGCTGATGAAAATCCCAGCCGAAGCAAACGCAAATGCAGAGATACCGAAAAAGGTCTAAATCGGTTTTAAAGTCATGGCAATCAGCCTGCTGTATGGCCCGTGCCACAAGCTCCGTCAATTGATCGTCGGCGAGTGGGGATACGCGGAGCGCAAACTCCCGCCGAATCAACGCGCACATGCGAGCAACAGCGCCTTCTCTGCGCGCCGCCGCAAGCCTATCGATTTGGGATACGCCTATCTGTAGATGCCGCATAGCCATTACGAAATCGCCATGTCCTCGGAGTCCTCCTCCCGCTTACCATTTTCGCTCGAGTCATCATCCTCAGTCAGTTCCTCGAGTCGTCTTATAAGATGCTTCAAGCGCTGAATGTCAGGTATATCCTCAGCAGCTTCAAATTTATCGGTCTTTTTCCCCATCGTTTCCGCCTTCTCAAATAGTTCGTTCGCTCTTGTCCTCAGAGAGTCGATATCGTTGTCCACCAATTCGTTGCTTACCCTGCCCTGTTGCTGCTCGGTTTCGCGCCGCGCGAACTCGTCAAGGCGGAGAAAATCCAGCCTCCCGTCCCAGCCATAGTCGAGTAATCCGGTCGTTAGTACATTTTCTGGAACGTCATCTTTGTGCAATAACTCTTGTTCAAGCTTACAAACGGTTTCTATGGATGGCTTATCAGAAACGGCCTCAGCCTTATATTTTTCAAGAAGCATGGCCAGAGCTTTCAAGTCCTTGAACTTTCTTTGTATCCGTTCGGTTTCGGCACGCTTTACGTTAGGAATCACGCAGCTGCAGTCACCATCCTCCGCCGTACGCACGATCCTCTTATAGAGGTATTGTTCTTCCCGATCAGCGTTGCAATCAATAGTCGATCCGGTCGAAAACAATCCGCCAACCGGGAAATGGTCCGAGAAACATGCCCAAAACCGGGACACGGCGAGATCTTCACTGTCGGCGAGAACCACCTTGCCCACATCGGGACACAGCAGGCCAAGGCACCAGGCGCGCCAATGACCGTCACTGCCGGAGACCTTAGGATCGAATCGCGTATGGACAATAAAATCGGCAACTTTGAGGTGAGCAGCATAGAAGGCCCGTTCCTGGAGGTACGCATTGTATGCGGCATCATTAACTTCCGCTGGCGCCTCGACTAACGGCAAGCCGCGAAAAAGGTGAGTATTGCTCCCGGAGATCGACTGTGTAACTTCGATGCCCTCGTTTTTATTGACGTCATCGATAAACCTTTGGCCAAAGGAGGCCCGGGACGGATCGACGGTCGTGGAGATTTTGATATCCAACGCCGTCTTGCCAGTTTTCCTTTGTTTCTTTCCCTCCGCTTCCTGCTTTTTCTTGGCGTCGGAAAGGCGAAAGCGAAGGTACTCCGTATTGTCTTGCTTCAGGGCAGCCCATTTATTCACCGTTGTCGAATCCTCCTTGGACTTGGACCGTAGATACGTTGCCCGAGATTGACAAAATCCGCAAAACTCCCAAAGATGTGTGTATAGTTTTATCCGTCCTTCAATTAACTCCCTGATCTGGTCATTACCCAATTTATCGTAATGCTGTGGTTCATATAACCAGCAATCGCTTTCCATGCGGATACGTGAACGGGCCAGGGCGGTGCCTGTTACGGATTGACGCGCAAGAAAGCGCGCATCTTTGAGAAGTTCTTTTGGTAAGTTCCGCGGCTTCCCCACCGTGGGGCGTTTTTTTCGCGACGCATCTTTCAGCGCACCCCTCATATTCCATTTTTTCATCCAGTCGCGACATTTATTTATCCAAAGCTTGATATTCCCAGCATTGGCGTCGTAATCGCTCAGTCTTCTCTCAAATTCGGATTCGACAGCATCGTCCGCGTATTCACCAGTGACTCGGGACTCCTTGAATAAATAATAATCACCCGGCAAGAGCCAAGGCCCGGCGAAAGCCTTGGTTTCCTCCGTAAGGCTAAAAGCGCGCTTAGCGACTTCATCCACCATTCCCTGGATCTGGTCGAACTCGTATTTGCGTTCGAATTCGCCGCCTTCACTCGGCGTCGTGTGAACCACACCGACATGGAACATCAGGTTCTCCTTCTCCTTCCATGCGATGTCGTAATTAACGACCGGCCTGAAGGTCGCCTGCGCTTGGTGTTTGTCCCACACCAAATCGGGTTTGGGGAGTAGCCAGCCTTCCCGCGCGGGCGGCGGCGGCCCCTTCCGCTTTTTCGTAGGCTGAGGTTTCGTACCCCATTCGGCTTTGGGGCAGACATTGGGAATGACGCGGTCGACCGCTAATTCCTGCGGTACGCCTTGGGCGTCGAGCCACCAAATTCGCTTTACCTGCAATAGCCGGTCTCCGGGATTATTCCGGCTTTTCATGTCGCTCCGCATGATCAACGGATAATATTCCCGCTCTCCGCCTTCCCAATCACCGCTGCTCTTCATGAGAGGGCCGGCGTAGACCGACAATTCGTGGTCTTTGAGTTGATCGATCAACAACTCGATACCGCTGAACTTCACTTCTTGGAGAACCAGGATATCCAGCCAATGGTGTCTGGAGAATAGCTCGGTTATTGCGAGACAGGCTAGTTTGCGGGTAAGCAGGCGTGGCTCCACCTTTTTTAGATCGATCTGTGTAAATTTAGCATCGACCTCGTTAGCCCGTTTCTCTAAATCTTCGCGACTATTAGGTTCGTCGATCGAATCTGTTGCCTGCGAGAGAACCGGTCCTGCAAAACTCTCGTAGCTTTCTATCTGCTTCTGCACGTATGGGGTTGTCCAACCGCTAAGGGATCGTTCGAGCTGTTCGGCCAAAGTCTCGGGTTTCCCGACCACCGGCTTGCGGCGAGGCCCAGTTCCGGTTCGCTGATCTTTTCGCTTTCTTACGGGCGGAGCCTTGGGGGCAGGCTGTTCCGGTTTGAATTTTTCGATGGCGGCTTTCAACACGTCCCTCGCCTGGATCAACCAGAGTATTTTCCGCAAATCGTCATTGGTGATGACCGCCATCGGCCCATCCTCCGTATCCGATGCTCCGGTGACCTCATCGATTCGTTTGGAGAGCCCATGGGCGTTCCACGTCGCGATACCGATTCGATAACCTCCCCGGATGGTCGCCTGAGAGACGCGCGGCACGCTGCGTCTCTGGTGCTGCGAATCCACCTTCTTATTCTCGCCCAGGTCACCGCTCCTGATAGGAGGAGGGGGGAGACCAGAGTTGCGCGTTGTTGTTGGTTGCTGCGCGGTTTCGCGCCGGGGCTTTTCCTTCGGAAGTTCATGGTCTATGCCCGAATAGAGGATCTTTTTTTGTGCGCAATTCTTTAGATTATTGAGGGTTACCTGTGCCTGATCTCTGCGCTGGACCCAATTTTCCTCGTTAGCCAGGTCCAATGCCGATAGGTCCGAGGCCAAGGTTTTCAACAAATTCTTGCACTTGGTCACGAATGTCGATATGTCTGCATTGCTGCCTACATCTTGCCCAGTCAGATGGAATCCTGGCGTATTTTCCGGAAGGTCTTGGGTAAACCACTGGGCATGACAGTGCAGGCCCATGTAGACGGTATTTTGAATCACGTCAAAATCGCTGGACGACAGATTTCTTTGCTCAGCAGACGCTCCGCGGCACAGTTCCACATACCCTCCAGTACGGGAATTTCCAATATCGACAGAATAACTACCGTGACCGATCACGATGACCAATTTGTAATAGGCCGTGTGATCCTGTAGATAGTTCGCGACCTGCCTTGATGAGTTGAATGGCGTTACCTCGCAACCTTCGGGGGCTGACAATTTATGCTGTTCTCCATTAAGAGTTTTAGCATCCTTATCAGTATTGTTATATTCGTTGACCCGAACGGGTACCAAGATAACGGGCTTGTGGTCTTGTAGTTTTTGGGCGAGTTCCACTCCGGAGTTCCAGAATTCCATAGCCTGCACGTTTTGCTGGGATATCCGCTGGGGCATTTTCTGATTTTGTTCCTCCAGCGGCATAGTCTCTTTATCGCTGGTTGTAAACTCAGGGTTGGTGCCGTCGCCGACGACAATCACGATGCGCATGATACCCTCCGTGAACACAAAGCCGTTTAGGAAGAAGCTCGGTCTTACCCTATCTCGACTGAACGCTATCGCATGTGGCCTTGCTGGTGCGGGGCACTTCCAGCAGATCGGGGGCGATAGCTTTCCGGTCCGGCCGCAGCTTGTTGCTGAAGCGTCTTGACATGGTCGAACAATCGCAAGCGGAAGTCATCGGCGGGTGCTTCCTGGAAAGCCATCATCTTCGAGTTGGTAATGGTCAACATGGCGGCACGGGAGATTCGGCTTGCAGTTGGGGATGGGGTATCGCGTTATCTAACAGCGGCTCTGGAAAATTCTTGAAGGCATATTCCTGTTGCCCCAAGCCGTTTTTCTTCAGGCAATATTCCATCAGGTGTTCGCCGTTACTTCCCTCCGCCCAATAATTCCTGATTGGCCCGAACAAGGTATGAAGTTGGGCCATGTCGCAAGTCGGCAGAAATACCCGCAATACCCGCGGATCATAATATCGAAATATCAGTTTTCTCCCAGTCTCGTCCTGTACCCGCAAAAATTGCCGCAGGTGGTGGCGCAGGTTGGAGGGGTCGTTCACGCTGAGGAAGATGCCCCACGCATTGCCCCAGGCACGGTTGAGCAGGTCGCGAGTTCGCTGGCTGGTTGGCGGCAGTTCCAACAGATAGGGCGCGGTCGTTTGCAATTCCGGCGGCAGCTGGCCGCTGTAGAGGCACAGGTAATCGAGCCCGGACAGTCGCAGCCCGGGGAAGATCTGCTCGTCGCGGGCGGCATCCAGTACCGCCCACACGCTGCGGCCGGGCGCGGCGTTTTCCGGAAACAGCAGGGGCAGCAGACGGTCGGCGGGTTGCTGGGACATGGGCTAGTCCCGGTCGCGGTCGGCGGAGCTGAGGGATTGGTCCGGGTGGTCGTCTTCCGGGCCGCCGTTGGCGCCGTCGGCACTCGGGCCAGGCGCCGGGGCGGCATCGCGTTCGCTGTCCGCCGGTGGGGCTGCCGCGCCGGCGGCGTTTTCGGGGCTTGCCTCGCGAGGGGGCGCCTGGACCGGGGCGCTTTCCTCCCCGCGGCGGGAAGGCCGCGTCAGCGGAATTTCATAGTCGGAGTCGTCTTCGGGCGACGGCGGGCGCGGCGCGGCCTGCGGGCGAGAGGGCTCCGGCGCGGAAGCGGGTTCGGCGGATGCCGGCGCACCCCGCAACTCGGCCTGTCGCGCCTTCTCGCATTCCTCGCAAAACGGGATGCCGTCGCGGGCGGCTTGCCGCAACACGAAAGCCGCGGCGGCAGCATCCAGGTTGGCGGGGAAACCCTGCGACGGGCTTTGGACCACGGGACTGGCCGGCTCCGAGCGCCCCGTCGCCACGCCGATGGGCTGGGCGGCCTGAACCGGCAGGGCCGCGTTGCCGCCTCCGGCGCTGGCGGCTCTTTGCGCCGCGACCCCGCAGATGCGGAATCGGCCGGAATTCAGCAACCAGCCGAGGTGGTTACGGATGTCGTGGTCGTCGGTGATGACCAGATTGGAAAACGGGCAGTCACTGGTTCGGGCCAGCAGATTGCGCAGGTCTTCGCTGCTGAGCCGGTTCAGCCATACGGTCCAGGAAATCGCATCGAACCTTCGGATGCGCGACTCGCAGCCTTGCCAGCAGTCGTGCCACCGGCACAGCTTCCAGCCCTGGTAGGTGCTTGGCTTGCAGGGTCGGGTTACGGTGTTGAGGTCCATGGAAATTCCCTTGGCGATTCCATGGATTGCGTTATATCACGCAAGCGTTGGTCGACCGTTGGTCGGGGCCGGACCCGGCGGGCCGCAATGCTGTTGAGATAGGAGGTGACTCGTCACCCCGGCAGGGATTGCCGGGGTCCAGAAGCCAAGGATGGCGTGGGCGTCTCACGTCCATGTGACCTGGATTCCGGCAGTCCATGCCGGATGGACGGCTTAACTTAACCGGTCATGGCACTCGTGCCACCCCGGACCATGAAAGCACTCGCGCCAGGTCCGGTTTCCCTCACCCTGGGGTCTCTCTCCCGGAGGGAGAGGGAGAACAAGGTGTTCGCTTCGCGACTTTCATGGTAACGGCATTACCCAGCGGGCCGCGCCGTTGGAGACGATTGCGGAAGCCGGGGCGGCGGCTCCGGGCGAGTCCTTGCCTCGCTGGCGGCGCCTGATGAATACTCCCGCATCCGTTTCCCCACTCCGGACCCACCGCCATTTTGCCGATGCCGCCGTCAGCGCTCGTTCCGCCCCTCGAACCCGGCCTGGCGGTGATCCACGCCAACCGGCTGGAGAGCCTGCGGGAACTGGTGGTCGCCTGGCTGGAAGCGCATCCCCTGGCGCCGCTGGAGGACGAGGTGGTGCTGGTGCAGAGCAACGGCATGGCGCAGTGGATCAAGCTCGCCCTGGCGGAGCAGGATGCGCTGGGTATCTGCGCGGCGCTGCGGGCAGAGTTGCCGGCGCGCTTTCTGTGGCATGCCTACCAGGCGGTGCTGGGGCCGGAGGCGGTGCCCGAGGAGTCGCCCTTCGCCAAGCCGGAACTGGGCTGGCGCGTCTTCCGGCTGCTGCCAGGGCTGCTGGCTCAGGATGCCTTTACGCCGTTGCGGCGCTTCCTGGCGGATGACGAGGATATCCGCAAGCGCCATCAGCTGGCCCAGTGCCTGGCGGACCTGCTGGATCAGTATCAGGTTTACCGCGCCGACTGGCTGGACGATTGGGAGCAGGGGGCCGATCAGTTGCGCGATGCCTTCGGTCAGTCCGGTCCGCTGCCGCCGGACCAGGCCTGGCAGCCGCAGCTGTGGCGGGCGCTGATAGCGGATTTGCCGGAACCGCTGCGGCAGAACAGCCGCGCCTTGCTGCACCGCCGTTTCCTGAAGCGCTTGCGGGAACTGCCGGAGCGGCCGGCCGGCCTGCCGCGCCGCATCGTGGTGTTCGGCATCTCCTCGCTGCCGCAGCAGAGCCTGGCCGCCCTGGCGGAATTGGGGCGGTTCTGCCAGATCCTGCTGTGTGTCCAGAATCCCTGCCGTTACTACTGGGCCGATATCGTCGAGCACAAGGAACTGCTCAGGGCGCTGGCCCGGCGTCAGCCGGCCAAGGCGGGGATGCCGGCCGAGCTGAGCGACGCCGAAGTGCATCTCCACGCCAATCCCCTGCTGGCGGCCTGGGGCAAGCAGGGCCGCGACTATATCCGCCTGCTGGACGAGTTCGATGAGCCGGAGCGGTACCGCGCCTGGTTCCGTCGCATCGATTTGTTCGAGGACTGCCGCGCGCCGGCGAACGACGGTTTGCTGCAGCAGGTGCAACAGGCCATCCTGGATCTTGCCCCGCTACCGTCCAGTCCGGACGGCCGGGTGGCTGCGTCGCCGGACACGGCCGGCATCGCGTTTCACCTCGCCCACAGCCGCCAGCGCGAGGTGGAAGTTCTCCACGACCAGCTGTTGGCCCTATTTGTCGAAGGCAAGGGTTTGCGGCCGCGCGACGTGATCGTCATGGTGCCCGACATCGACGCCTACGCACCCCACATCCGGGCGGTGTTCGGCCGACTGGAGCCGGAAGATCCGCGTCATATCCCCTTCAGCCTCAGCGATCAGCGGGAGCGCGGCCGCAAGCCCTTGCTTATCGCCCTGGAAGTCTTGCTGCATCTGCCGGAAGCACGGTTCGGCGTGAGCGAGCTGATGCAGTTACTGGACGTGCCGGCGGTGCGAGTGCGCTTCGGCATCGCCGAGACGGAACTCCCGCGGCTGCACCAATGGGTCACGGAATCGGGCATCCGCTGGGGACTGGACGGCCGCCAGCGGCAAGGCATTGGCCTGCCCGACGGGTTGGAACAGAACACCTGGCGGTTCGGGCTGCGTCGCATGATGCTGGGCTATGCGGTGGGCTCGGGGGCTGCGTTCCACGGCATCGAACCCTACGATGAAGTGGGTGGGCTCGATGCGGCGCTGGTGGGGCCGCTGGCCGACTTGCTGGATGCGTTGGAAGCCAGCTGGGTCCAACTGCGCGAACCGGCCGCGCCGGCGGATTGGGCCGCGCGCCTGGAGGACCTGCTGGAACGGTTTTTCGCACCCGCCGAGGAAGCGGACGAGCTGCTGTTGGAGCGCCTCTGGACCAGTCTGGATGAATGGACGGCCGCCTGCCAACGGGTTGGCCTGGACGAGGCGCTGCCGCTGGCGGTGGTGCGGGAAGCCTGGCTGGGAGCGTTGGACGAACCCAGCTTGTCGCAACGCTTTCTGGCCGGGCGGGTGAACTTTTGCACGCTGATGCCGATGCGCGCCATCCCCTTCGAGGTGGTGTGCGTGTTGGGCATGAACGACGGCGACTATCCCCGCAGTCCGCTGCCGGTCAGCTTCGATCTGATGGCGCAGCCGGGCGGTTACCGACCCGGCGACCGCTCCCGCCGCGACGACGACCGTTACCTGTTTCTGGAAGCGCTGCTGTCGGCCCGCCGTTTGTTCTACCTGAGCTGGGTCGGCCGCAGTGTGCAGGACAACAGCCCCCGTCCGCCCTCGGTGCTGGTGGCGCGGTTGCGGGATTATCTGGAGGGCGGCTGGCGCTTGGACGGGGCGTGTGGGGAGGTCGACGGCGGCCGGGTCTTGCTCGGCGCGCTGACCGTCGAACATCCGCTGCAGCCGTTCAGCGCCCGCTATTTCCTGCCCGAGCAAGCGGCCGGCCGCGATCCCAGGTTGTTCACGTACGCGCACGAGTGGCGCAAGGCTCACGGTGAAGCGCGCGCGAATCCCGAAGCGGCGGTTCAGCTGGCCCCGCCGGCGGCGATCCAGAGTGTGCTGAGCCTGGATCTGCTGAGCGGATTTCTGCGGCATCCGGTCAAGGCCTTTTTCACCCAGCGCCTTGGGGTTTGGTTCGAGCCCGATCAGGTGTTGGCGGAGGACCAGGAGCCGTTCGGGCTGGATGCGTTGGAGCGCTATCAGTTGGGGGACGATTTGCTGCGGACAGCCGCCGCCGCGGACGACCCCGAGGCCGCCCTGGAACTGCGGCTGTTGCAGCACCGCCGCCAGGGCCTGTTGCCGCTGGGGGGATTTGCCGAGCAGGTCCAGCGGCCCTACGCCGACGCCGCCCGAAACGCGCTGCGTGGCGCGGCGGCGTTGTTTGCCCAGTGGCCGCTGCTGGAGTCTCAACCGTGCGAGATCGCGCTGGAGCTGGCGGCAGCCCCGGGTCTGCGGCTGGAGGACTGGCTGCCCGGCCTGCGCCGCAACGCTGCCGATGAGTGGGCCCAGATCGAGGTGCGGGCCGGCGCCGTGGTGGACAAGGACGGTTTGCCCCGCCATCGCAATCTGGTGGCGCCATGGGTCCGGCATCTGGCAGGCTGCGCCGCCGGGTTGCCGCTCCACACCCTGCAGGTCGGGGCCGACGGTGTCGTCGCGCTGCCGCCGCTGGCGCCGGACCACGCGCAGCGGCTGCTGGACGGACTGGCGTCGGCCTGGCTGGACGGATTGGCCCGGCCCTTGCCGGTGACTCCTCGGACGGCATTCGCCTGGCTGGCGGCCGGTGACCGAGGCGAGGATGCCGCGCTGAGGGCAATGGCGGATGTCTACCTGGGGGGCTGGAATCGTCCGGGCGAGGTGCAGCAGGATGGTTACTTGGCGCGCGCTTATCCCGGCCTGGAGAATCTGCTCGGCGCAACCGCCGATGGCCGCGATTTCGGCTATTGGGCGGAGCGGCTGTACCAACCGCTGTTCGCCGCTGCGCTGACGGGAGACGAGGCATGACCGCGCCGGTCCTTGATCCGCTGCGCTTTCCCCTGCACGGCAGCCGGCTCATCGAGGCCAGCGCCGGTACCGGCAAGACCTGGACCATCGCCGCCCTTTACGTGCGGCTGGTGCTGGGACACGGCGGCGACGCAGCCGGCTACCGCCGGCCGTTGTTGCCGCAGGAGATTCTGGTGGTGACGTTCACCGAAGCGGCGACCCTGGAGTTGCGCGATCGCATCCGCGGCCGGTTGAGCCAGGCCGCCCGCTGCTTCCGAAGGCAAGAGCCGGCCGATGATTATCTGGCTGCGCTGATGGCCGATTACCCACAGTCCGAGCACGGCGGTTGCGCCCGACGCCTGGAGGTGGCGGCGGAATGGATGGACGAGGCGGCGGTTTTCACCATCCACGGCTGGTGCAACCGCATGCTGCGCCAGCACGCCTTCGACAGCGGCAGCCTGTTCGACCTGGAGCTGGACGCCACCGACACCGAGCTGGTGCGGGAGGTGGCGCGGGATTATTGGCGGACCTATTTCTACCCGGCCGAACCGTCGGTGTGCGCCGCGGTGGCGCGGCTATGGAACGGCCCCGATGCGCTGCTGGCGCGGATCGGCAACCTCTTGAGCGATACGGATAGCCTGTGGCTGGCGGGTGACCGCCAGATCGCCGCCAGCGGCGATCCCTGCCGGACCCTGCAGACCTTGGGCGACTGGCTGGAGCGGGTGGCGGCGTTGGAACGGGCTGCCCGCGAGGCTTGGCTGGCCGGTCGGGATCAACTGGAAAGCTGCCTGCGGGAGGCCTCTGCCAACGGCTGGCTCAACGGGGTCAGCTACCCCAAGGCGAGTTTCGAGGCTCGGCTCCGGGCCGTGGCCGCCTGGGCTCTGGGCCGCGGCGAGTGCAAGCCGGATTGGTTGGCCGGTTTTGGGCAAAGCCGCCTCAAGATGAACGGCAAGTTCCAGGATCGCTGCCCGAGGCATCCGGCCTTGCAAGCCCTCGATGCCCTGCTCGACGCGCAGGGCGAAGGGCCCCAGGTGGAACTGGAAGTCCTGGCCCACGCGGCAGGTTGGTTGCGGGAACGCTTCGCCGCCGAGAAAAGGCGCCGCGCCCGGCTCGATTTCGACGACTTGCTGGGTCAGTTGGGACGGGCATTGCGGCGCGATGGCGGGGAACGCCTGGCGGAACTGATCCGCGGCCGCTATCCGGTGGCGCTGATCGACGAGTTCCAGGACACCGACCCACTGCAATATGGCATCTTCGACGCGGTTTACCGCATCGGCGACAACCGGCCCGACCTGGGGCTGTTCCTGATCGGCGACCCCAAGCAATCGCTCTATGCCTTCCGCGGCGCCGATATCCACAGCTATCTGGGCGCACGCCGCGCCACCGCCGGCCGGCATTACACCCTGGACCGCAACTTCCGCTCCACCGCCGGCTTGATCGAGGCGGTGAACCGGATCTTTCAGCGCGCCGAATCCTTCCCGGGCGGGGCCTTTCGTTTCCGCGGCGAGGCCGAAAACCCGTTGCCCTATGTGACGGCGCGGGCCCACGGCCGGCCCGAGCGGCTGCTGGTCGAAGGCCGGTCCGCGCCTGCCCTGACCCTGTGGCATGGAGTCGGCGAGACGGATCAAGCCGGTATCGGGGTCGGCGATTACCGGGCGATGATGGCCGAGGCCACCGCCGCCGCCATGGCGGGACTCTTGAACCTGGCGGGACGCGGCCTGGCCGGTTTTTCCAGGGGTTCCGAGCTGGCGCCGCTGCGGCCGGCGGATCTGGCGGTGCTGGTGCGCGACCGCGCCGAAGCCCAGGCGGTGCGGGATGCCCTTAGCCGCTACCGGCTGCGCAGCGTGTATTTGTCGGATCGCGAATCGGTGCTGGACAGCCGCGAAGCCGCGGACCTGCTGCTGTGGCTGGAGGCCTGCGCCGAGCCGGAACAGGACCGCAAGCTGCGCGCCGCCCTGGCCACGGCCACCCTGGACTTGAGCTATGGGCGGCTGGACGAACTCGGCGTCGACGAGCTGCGGTGGGAGGAAGAAGTCGAGCGATTCCGCGCGTACCGGGCCTGCTGGCGCAGTCAGGGCGTACTACCCATGGTGTGGCGGCTGCTGGGTGATTTCGAGGTGCCGGCGCGGCTGTTGAAGCTGGAACAGGGCGAGCGGCGGCTGACCAATCTGCTGCACCTGGCCGAGCTGTTGCAGGCCGCCGCCGGACAGTTGGACGGCGAGCAGGCCTTGGTGCGCCACCTGGCCGCATCCCTGGCGGCGCCGGCGCGTTCGGCCGCCGAGATGCTGCTGCGGCTGGAGAGCGACGCCGATCTGATCCAGGTGGTCACCATCCACAAGTCCAAGGGGCTGGAATACCCCCTGGTGTTCGTGCCCTTCGCCTGTTCGTTGCGCGAGGTGGATGGCCGCAACAGTCCATGGTTCCGCTATCACGGCGAAGGCGGCGAACGCCTGGTCGATCTCGCCAAGTCCGACGCCGCCCGCCAGGCGGCCGACGCCGAGCGGCTGCAGGAAGACCTGCGGCTGGTCTATGTGGCCATGACCCGCGCCCGTCATGCCTGCTGGCTGGGGATCGCGCCGCTGCGGATCGGCAATGCCAAGGCCAGTGCCCTGTCGCGCAGCGCCATCGGCCACCTGCTGGCGGGCGGCGAACCGATCGAACCGGACCGGTTGGGTGGCTTGCTGGCCGAGGTTCAGCGGGGCTGCCAATCCATCGCGGTGGAGCGGCCGTCTGCGGGCGGGGAGGCCTACCGCGCGGTCGCCGCCCGGGGCGAGCTGGCGCCGGCGCGACACTATCCGGGCCGCGCCGCCGAGCGTTGGTGGGTGGGCAGTTATAGCGCGCTGCCGCTGGCACCGGACAGCGTGGACGCCCTATCCATCGAGGATGCGCCGGATACGCCGGGGCAGGCCCAGCTGCTGGAAGAGGAGGGGCTGGGCGAGTTGCCGGCACTACCCCTGGCGGCGCAAGCTGCCCAGACGCTGCATGCATTTCCCAGCGGTAGCCGGCCCGGTACCTTTCTCCATGGCCTGCTGGAGTGGGCGGCGGAAACCGGGTTCGAACGGGTGGCGACTGACGGGGAACTGCGCGCCGATGCCATCGCCAGGCGATGCCAGCGGCGTTCCTGGAATCACTGGATTCCGGTGCTGGATCGCTGGCTTGGGGAGTTCCTGATGGAGCCGCTGACGCTGCTGGAGGGGCCGTTGCGGCTGCGCGACCTGGCCCCCGGTAGCTACCGGGCCGAGCTGGAATTCTGGCTGGCGGCGGACCAAGTGGACTACGGGGCGTTGGACCGGCTGGTGAGCGACTACATTCTCCCCGGACAGCCGCGCCCCGGCCTGCTGCCCGGTCAGCTCAACGGCATGCTGAAAGGCTACATCGACCTGGCGTTCAGTCACGGCGGGCGTTATTACGTGGCCGACTACAAGTCCAACCGGCTGGGGCCGGATGCCGCCGCCTACACGGAAGAGGCGATGCGGCAGGTCATGCTGGCCAAGCGCTATGACCTGCAATATGCCCTCTACCTGCTGGCGCTGCACCGTCAGCTCAAGGCGCGTCTGGCTGCTTACGACTACGGCCGCGACATGGGCGGCGCCGCCTATCTGTTCCTGCGGGCCGGGGCCGCCGGTCTTTACCTGGACAAGCCGCCGCGGCAGCTGATCGAGGGACTGGACCGGCTGTTCGGGGATGGGGAGCGGATCGATGGCGCCTGAGACTGTCGTGCAACTGGCCGAGGACTGGCGCCGGCGCGGCTGGCTGCGGTCCCTGGATGGGGCTTTCCTGCGTTTCCTGGCCGAACTGGACCCGGCCGCCGACGGGCTGGTGCTGCTGGCCGCGTTGCTGGCCAGCCACCAGTTGGGGCGGGGACACATTTGCCTGGATCTGGCCGCTACCCTGGCGGAACCGGACCAGACTCTGTCGCTGCCGCCGGAAGGGGAGTGGCCGCAGGACTTCGCCGATTTACCGTCGCAGCTGCTGGCGGGCATGACCCTGGAGCGGTGGTGCGAGCGGCTGCGGGCGGCGGCGCTGGTGGCGGAGGCTGAGGGCGATACGCCGCTGGTCCTGGGCGCCAGCCGGTTGTACCTGCGCCGCTATTGGCGCTGCGAGCGCGAAGTGGCCCAAGGCATCGTGGCCCGCCTGGGCCGCTATCTGCCGACGCCGGATTCGCTTCCGGAATTGCTGGCAGCCCTGTTTCCCGACACCCGCCAGGTGCCGGACTGGCCCCGCATCGCCTGCGCCCTCGCGGCGCGGGGCAGCTTTACCGTCATTACCGGCGGACCCGGCACCGGCAAGACCACCACGGTGGTAAAGCTGGTGGCCCTGCTGCTGGCGACGGCCGGCGCCGAACGGCCGCTGCGGATCCGGTTGGCGGCGCCGACTGGCAAGGCGGCGGCGCGGCTCACCGAGTCCATCGGCAAGGCCATCGAGCAGGTGCCCGAGGATCTGCGGAGCGGGATTCCACGCGAAGCGGTCACCTTGCACAAGCTGCTGGGAGCCCGTCCCGGTACCCGCAAGTTGCGTCATGGCGCCGGGCATCCCTTGCATGCCGATCTGGTGGTGGTGGACGAGGCGTCCATGATCGACCTGGAGATGATGGCGGCCCTGCTGGCGGCGTTGCGGCCCGAGACCCGGCTGGTGCTGCTGGGCGACAAGGACCAGCTCGCTTCGGTGGAAGCCGGCGCGGTCCTGGCCGATTTGTGCGCCGATGCGGAAACGCCGGGCTACGACGGAGAAACCGTGTCCTGGCTGGAAACGGTGGCGGGCCAGAAGACCGGGCCGGCGGTGGCTGGGAGGCTATTGCGGCAACAGCTGACGATGCTGCGCATCAGCCGGCGCAGCGGCGCAGACAGCGGCATCGGCCGCCTGGCGCGGGCCGTCAATGCCGGCGCCGCTGCCGCCCTGGCCAGCCTCTGGCGGGAGCCGCATCCCGACATCGTCCGACTCGACCTGACGGCGACGAGTCCGGCGGCTTTCGAACTTTATCTCGCCGACGGACAAACGCCGTTGCAACCTGCCGGCGGGACCGCGGGAATCGGCTACCGCCGCTATCTGGAAACCTTGAGGGAAAAGCGGCCGCCGGTCGGCGCCGGCGCGGCCGAGGTCGAGCACTGGGTTAACCAGGTGCTGGAAGCTTTCGACCGCTTCCGGGTGTTGTGCGCCACCCGCCGCGGCGACTGCGGCGTGGAAGGAATGAATCGGCGCATCGCCGGCATTCTGCGGACCCGCGGGTTGATCGCCAAGACCCATGGCTGGTACGAGGGTCGGCCGGTGATGCTGGTCCGCAATGACTATGGGCTGGGGCTGATGAATGGCGATATCGGCATCGCCCTGCAACTGCCGGTGGCGGAAGGAGAGCAGCGCCTGCGGGTCTGTTTCCGGCTGCCGGATGGTCGCGTCAAACAGGTGCTGCCAAGCCGGCTTGCGGACTGCGAGACGGTCTTTGCGATGACGGTGCACAAGTCGCAGGGCTCGGAGTTCGATCACGTGGCCCTGGTGTTGCCGGAGGGGCGCAATCCCATCCTCAACCGGGAACTGGTCTATACCGGCATCACCCGGGCCAAGCATCACGTCACCCTGGCGGCGGCCGATTTCGGCGTGCTGGACTGGGCCCTGGCCCGCCGGGTGCAACGCAGCGGCGGATTGGCGGAACTGTTGAGCGGCTGGGGCACGAAGGAATGCGCGTCTCCGGAGCCGTAGCTTGTCTGGAAATCCGACGTATAGAACCAGCCGGGGTGGAATGGTCCCGCATGCCCTGGCTGGTTTCGGATTGAACCATGGGTAGCCGTCGCTTGTTGGCAGTCTTGGTCTCCGCTGTGGTCTTGCTGGCCGGTTTCGTACCGGCTTATTTGCGGTGGGGATGCCAGTGGTTGGGCCGGACCGAGGGTCAGCTCGGGCTGTACCCGACCGAGTTCGATGCGGCAGACACCGGGATCAACCAGAGAACGTCAGCCGCCATGTCGGAAGTCGCCAGCGGCGAGACGGTAGCGGTGTTGTGGTCCGAGTTCGGCAAGGACTACTGGGCATGCTATGTGCGCACGCCGGATGGTGCTCGCGGCTGGATTTTGTGCACCGCGCTGGTTAGGCTCTAGGTCGGGCTGGCTCTTTACCTGTTTGCGACGGGCTGATAGCGTGGCGGCTTCGTCCATATCGTATCGGTGACCATGTCCGCTCAAGCCCAATTCGATCCGCTGCTGGTGATCCGCTGCCTGCTGCGCGGCCTCAAGCTTCTTTCCTCCCCGCAGTTGCGCCCCTTCGTGTGGCTACCCCTGCTCATCAACCTGGTGGTGTATTCGCTCGGCTTCTGGCTGGCGGGCCACTACTTCGGGGCTGCCATGGACTGGCTGCTGCCCGG